>JAGAEF010000251.1 GCA_017613255.1 Lentisphaeria bacterium | reverse complement strand
CAAGGCCCCCCCGTTGTACAGGAGGACGCCGGGAGCTTTTTCCGTGAGACGGCCGAATTTGGTGGAGACGAGTTTGAGATCCTTCGGAATGGAGATCTCCGATTCATGCGCCTTGAAGATCCCCGCCGCCACGATGCGGAAAGCGCCCTTCCCGTCCGTCAGAAGGGAGGCTTCCACCTCCTCCCCGGCATTTTTGACGGCAAGCTTTTTGGGCGGGACGTCGGAAAGGATGAACTCCTCCAGATCCTTCAAAGTCCGTCCCGCTTCCGCAAGCATTTCCCAGCGGGAGTTCATATCGCCCTTGTCGAATCTGTTCCGGGGCCCGGTGGTCCAGAAAACGAATCCCCGCGCCTCGTAGAGAATGTGCACGGCGCAGGCGGAAAGCATGTTTTCCAGCGTGAGGAAGACTCCTTCATCCCGCTGGTAACACTGGGGGACTCCCCAGACCGACCTCGAAAGACTCCGCGCACGGGAGGCCAGCCACCGGGTGTGGAAATTGTTTCCGTCCTTCCGGACCGGATAGGTGTCGTAGGCAAGGATGTCCACGGCGGGCAGATAATGCTCGTAGGCTTCCACCTGATAGGAGACGCCCCAGACCGGATGGAATGGATCGTATTTGTTGAGGAAGCGGCGGCCCTGCCGCCCCGGCGCGATGCGGTCCACGCCCAGCTCGTCGTTGCCGTAGTAGGAAAGGAGAGCGGGATGAGTGCCCACGAGTTCGACGAAATGTCCGATCCTCTTTTCCAGTTCCTGCGGGTCTTTCGTGGCGGTGCGGAATTTTCCCATAAGCCCGCTCAGCAGGAAATCATGGACCACGGGCAGAAGTTTCAGCTTCCGGCGGTCCACCTCGTCGAACAGACGGACAAGCGCTTCGTCGGACTTGAGATAGAAGGAGAGCCCGTAAGGCATGACGCAGTTGAACGCGCCCATTTTTTGGATCTTGTCCAGATGGGCGAGGAACTCTTCCGAAAGGCCGTCCTTGTACATGTTGCAGTATACGCCCAGAGGCAGGAACTTTTTCCCGTTGACCCAAAGTCTGCCCCTCTCATCCAGCATGGCAGCGTTGGAAGGGGCTTTTTCCAGTTTCCGGATGCGGAGAGGCATGACCTTTTCGCCCAGAACTTTTCCGCTTTTCCTGTCCCGGAGAAGGAACTTTACGGTGGCTTCTCCTTCTTTTCCCGGCGGGACAAGAAGGGTGATGAAGCCGTCCTTCAGGGAAGACACCGTTTTGATCTCTCCGGAACTTCCCACGTATTTCAGCGTGGAAAGAACTTCCACCTCCGCCCCGTGGGGAATGAATCCATGCTCGAAAAAGCTGGAAAACACCACCTTGCCCCCCTGGACCGTGACGGACTCATGGGAGGGATGCACCTGATTGAGCGTCCATTCCGGCACGGCGGGGACCACCATGATGTCATCGTACCAGACATTGCCCAGAGCGTCGGGATTGTCCCTCTCCTTGCTGCGGAACTGGAAGTAGCTCAGAAGAATGAACCGGTAGTTATACTGGGAGGGGTCCTCCCCCTTCTGCTGGTAGGTCTGGCGGAAAAAGGTCCAGTCCCGGTTCACCACGGCTTTTCCATGATAAAAACCGCCGCCTTTGAGGTAGGTGCCGTTCTTATGCACCACATCCATGGTCAGCGTGCCGAAGCCGTTGCGGTCGGCCTTGATCCACGCGGTGACCTCATACTTCCGATTGCGTTTGAATCCGGAAACGACCTGAACCACCGTCCCCCGGCGTTTGGGCGTGACGGTGACCCTGATTCCTCTTGTCTGATTGCGTCCGGAACCCTTTTCGAATGCCGCTTCCGTCCCCTTGCTCACGATCCAGTGTTTGCTCCCCTCCTCGAAATCCCCGTTGCGGATAAGGGACTGCACCTGGGCGGGAGAAGAGTTCGTCAGGGCAAGAAAACATGCCGCGAAAGACAAAACGGTCAGTAATGATCTCATGGTCTGCTCCTTATATGTTTCTGCTTCTTTCCGGAAGAAAAAACTGCTTCAGAAAACGGAAGGGTTCCGCCTCGATCTGTAAATCCATTTCGTAATTGGTCACGCTGTACCCCACCTGCCGCAGATTGCTTTTGCAGGAGATGCTTTTCGCCATCTCCCGGGCTTTGGTCAGCGCCGGAAGAAGCATCCCCGCCAGAATGGCGATGATGGCGATGACCACAAGGAGTTCGATCAGGGTGAACTCTCTTCCCCGGCTTTGTCCTTTGCTCCACGGCAGCTTCTTCATGTCCCCTCCAGAGTTCGTATTTTTTATTTTCCGCAACAAAAAGATCGAAAAACTCCTTTGCGAACTATAGACGCGCGGAGAAGAAATGTCAAACCTTTTTTCTCGACACCCGCAAAAAACGGCGCAAAAAGGACTTTTGCGGGGATTTTCCCCGTCTCAGGGTTCCTGCGGGACGGCATTCACCGTCATGGCAAGGAAACTTTCCTTGTTCAGGAGTTTTTCCGCTTTCACGTCCTCTTCCGTAAAACGGGCAAGAAGGATCGTGCCGTGCCTGCGCTGATAATCGTAAACGGCATAGATGGTCCCGTCCTCCGCCTGCACCGCGTCGGGATAGGAGACCCCCATGCGTCCGTCCAGCAGAAGGCCGGGGCCCCATGTGCGTCCGTCGTCCTTGGAAAGGAAGGCGGCTAGATTGTTCCGTTCCCGTTTTCCGGGCTCGTTCCGGTGGTTCAGCAAAAGAAGGCTGCCCGAGGCAAGGCGCATGAGGAAAAAGCGGCTGTTCGGCCCCGGAATGGAAGAGGGGACGGGGTCCGACCAGGTATACCCCCCGTCACGGGAAAAACTTTCCGCAAGGCCGTAAGTGGTGCGGATGAGACACTGCAATGACCCGTCTCGGCGTTCCCAAAAAATGTGTTCGTCGCAGGAAAACCCCTCCCGGACGACGGCGCGTCCGCGGAAGACGAAGCTTTTGCCGTGATCGGAAGAGGCCCACAACCCCGCCCCCCGGAAAGGCTCCATGCCGTCGGGCCTTGTGCGGTAGCTCTGCCAGACGGAACAGGGGAGAGCCCATCTTCCGTCGGAAAGGACCAATGGCTTGTTCATCATGATCCCGTGGGCGATGCGGCGGGGACTTGTCCAGCGGAAATTTCCGGGGGAAGAATCCGGATTCTCCAGCTCCGCGCACCACACTCCGCCCACGCCGTCGAAGACCTGGGAAGAAAGAAGATCGCTGTAGCTTTGCGCCCAGAAGAGAAAGAGTCTCTTTTCCGGAGAAAGCCACAGCACAGGATCGAAGGCGCGCACATCCTCCTGCGGGGGATCCACCACGGCAACCACGTCGCTCCAGTGCTTCCCCCCGTCGTCGCTTACGAAAAGCACCACGAAATTTTCTCTCCCCTCCCAAGAGCCTCCGCTGTAGCAGACGGCAAAAAGCCGCCCGGAAGGCAGAACGGCGATCCCGGGGATCCCCTGAAAGGAACGGTTCCTCGTGAGATGTTTTTCCTCCGGAGCTTTCACGGGCACCGGAACGGCGCTGAAAAAAGGCAGTTCACTCATTTTTCTTCTCCCATCCAAAGGGCACGCCATACGGCAGGCACTTCATTCCTTTCCTTTCCGGATCATGGTTTTTTCCCGCAGAAAAAGCCGCTTTCGTGCTCCATAAAGTCCCGGGGATTCGTCCCGACACGGCTTTTGAAGGCGCGGCTGAAGGCTTCGGCGCTGGAAAAGCCGCACATGGAGGCCACTTCCGAAATCATGAGGGAACGGGAACGCAGAAGGGTTTTGGCATATTCCATGCGCTGAAAAGCCAGATACTCCGCAGGCGTGCAGTGCATGTAAGTTCGGAAAAGATTCTGCAAGGTCCTTTTGGAAACGCCGGAAGATCCCGCAAGATCCTCCAAAGAGAGCTGGAAGCCCTCCTGGGAAACGGTCCTTACGGCCTTCTGAAGCGCCGGAGGCAGAGCACGGGAATCCAGCTGGCGGAGAAGCTCCTCCACAAGCTTGAGCAGAAGAACCCCCAGACGCCCGTTGGAACCTTTCTTCGAGCAGATCTCCTCCTTCATGGCCAGCATGATCGCTTTCACCGCCTCCGGCTGGGTACAGCGGATCTCCTGCCCGGAACGGTTCAGAAGAGGAAGAAGCGCCTCAAGGACGGCGGTGCGCTTGAGGATCAGCCCCAGCCGGAAAAGAGGCTCCTCCTTCTTCACGCGTACGAGAGCCTTTCCCGGAGGAACAGCGCTTTTCCCCGGGGGCGGAGGGAGATGGAAATCGCCCGCCTGAAGGACCTTGACGCGGCCGTCATCGTACTCATAATACATTTTGCCGGAAACGATGAAGGTAAAGACAAGATCCCCGTGGGGCGCGCTGTTGCGGAAGGTACGGTTCTCCCACAGGGAATCGAACCATGCCGCAACCCCCGGGAAGGAGGTCAGCTGGGCGTTTTTCCGGTTTATATAAGTGTTTTCCGCGAAACTTCCCCCGTCGGCAAGCGGCCAGGAGCTGTAGCGGTGGAGGAAGTCCAGTCTGTCGAAAAACTTTTCCTTCTCCCTTTTCATACGATCAGAAATTCTCCCGTGATGCAGAGCACGTTCCCCAGACACTGGAGGAAGGTCCACTTTTCCTTCAGCACGAAAAGGCTGTACAGATTGAATCCCACGATGCAGGAGCCCACGATCAGGGGGTACGAGACGCATCCCGCCCCCGCGTCGGCCATGGAATCCAGTCCGGGATAGAGCAGAAGATAGGAGCAGATGAGGCCGAAGCAGTTGAGCATGAAAATGTACTTCCATGAGGTACCCTTTTTCACCTCGGAAAGCCCCAGAGGGAAAAACTCCTTCCGGAAGCGGACGAGACACCAGAAGAAGCCCGCGCAAAAGGCGCCGCAGCCGGAAAAGAAGGTCCTGCCCGCGCTGTGGAGAAGCTTGCCCTCCTCGAAATAGGAGGGAAGCCCGTTGAAGGTGAGAACCAGTCCCGACAGGAAAAAGGAGAGGAAAGCGGGCAGAAGCCACCCCTTTTCCTTTTCCTTGTTCTCCTTGCCCAGACCCAGACAGGCAAGGGCGATCAACACCATGACCAGCCCCGTGCCCCGCCGGAAGGTAAGCTCATTTCCGAAGAAGATCACCCCCGTGAGGAAGGGAAAGATCAGCGCGGACTGGATGAAGCTCCAGATGACCCCGTTGGGCCCCTTCTGCATGGAATAGGACATGATCTGGAGCCCGAAGTAATTGATGAAGGAGGCAAGGAAACAGCTCCCGCCGGGCAGAAGGACGCCCCGGAGGGAGAGAGGCGCTTTCTGGGCAAAGACCCAGACGCAGAGACTCGCCGCGATGCTGACAAGAGCGTTGAGGAGCATGAGAAACGCCGTATTGCAGTTCTTTCTGGGCGCATCGCTCATGACTACTCCGGTAAGCGACCAGCTGAACCCCACCACGATCAATGCGGGAATGGCAAACCACATATTTTTTTAACTCCGCTGAAAATCCATATACCGCGCTTCCCCCTTACCGGAGCTCCAGAAGAGCGCCGTCGCCCGCAGGGAGATTCACGCGGATCTTCATAAACCCCTTCGGCGCGGGAAGAAGGGCGAAGGGTTTGGTGCAGTTCGCCACCGCGGACCTGCCGGGAGCCTTTTTCACCGTCACGGTGATGGATGCCCCCTTCTCGTCGTCTTCGTTGCTTATGAGCACGATCTCTTTGCCGTTTCGGGTGCGGCACGCCTGAAGCCTTCCCCTGTCGGCAAAGACCTCGATGTCTCCGATCATGCGGAAAAGTTCGCCCACGGCTTTGGACATAAAATCGCTGATGCTGTCCTTGCCGTACCCCAGACGGGTATGGAGGCGGTCCGCCTTCACCAGCTGGGGAGGAACGTTGAAGAAGGCGGCAAAGCTCTTTCCGTTCTTCCGGAGAGTGAGCACCGGGATCTCCGCGTCCAGCAGGACCTTTGCCCCGTCGGCGGCATAGGAGCCCTCGCAGTTTTCGTCGTCGCACATTTCGAAGGAGCCTTCCAGAAAACCGTTGACGCCCCTTACTTTCGTGACCGTCCGCATCTTTCCCGTATCCTTTACGCCGAAGAGATCTTCCAGACCTTCCGCGCTTTCGCAGGCAATGAGATTCACGCCGGCCTTGTGCAGTTTGCGGATATGCGCGAGACTCTTCTGGCT
>JAGAEF010000250.1 GCA_017613255.1 Lentisphaeria bacterium | reverse complement strand
GAAGGGAAGCCCGGAAAAATCCTTTCCCACCACAGGGAGAAGGGCCTTTCCTTCCCTCCTGTTCCGGGAAACGGGGGAGGACAGCTTCCCCGGTATCACGGAACACAACTTTTTTATCATTTCAAGCAACTTTTTTCCTTCCCCGGGGTTGCTTTTCGCAGGGACACACGCTATAGTTGTTTCCGCAACGATCATTTTCGTACCGCAAAAACGGAAAACAGAAAGGAATCCCTATGATCCAGGCAGGTTTTTTCGAGTGCGACATCACCCCTTCTCTGGGAATGGAGCGCCCCGCCTCCTACAGCAAACTGCGCATCCAGAAGATCAACGACCCTCTGAAAGTCACCGCGGCGGTGGTGAAAAAGGATGAAACTCTTCTCGCCTTCTGCGGCGTGGACATCTGCTATCTGGGGGACGGCGTCACGGAGAAAGTCCGGCAGGCCCTTCCCGGAGTGAACATCCTTCTTTCCGCCTCCCACACCCACTACGGCGGCCCCATGGGCATGGCCGATCTCCCCGAGGATCTCTCCGATCTGGCGAAAGATCTCGTTCTGAAGGAATCGGTCTGCCCGGACCCCCACTACACCGCCCACCTTGTGGGACAGATCGTCACGGCCATCAAAAGCGCCATGGAACGGATGGAAGAAGCAGTCCTCTCCTTCGGCAAAGGAGACGCCAGGGGCGTCTCCTTCAACCGGGGCTTCAAGATGAAAAACGGCCACAGGGCCACCCATCCGGGCAAGGGAAATCCCGACATCGTGGCCCCCTTTGCCCCCATCGACACGGAAGTGGGGGTGGTGGGATTCTGGCGCAAGGCGGATGAATCCTTCCTGGGGTGTCTGGTCAACTTCTCCTGCCACGGGACCTGCGACGGGACCGGAGCGACCGCCGACTGGCCCGGGGTCATGCGCAATACCGTCAAGGCCGTCATGGGACAGAATGCCGGAGTGGTCTATCTCTACGGGACGGCCGGGGACATCACCCAGATCGACAATCAGGATCTCTGCCCCACCGAAACGGGCCCCAAATACTCCCGGATCGTGGGAGTCACCGTGGGCGCGGAAGCCTTGAAAGTGCTCATGAGAAGCCGGAAAGGGGAGAACGAGACCGTCAAGGCGGAGACAAGAATCCTCACCGTGAAGCGCCGCGCCCCCTCCCCCGCCAAGGCGGCAAGGGCAAGGGAGATCGCACAGAAGAAAGAGAGGAACACGGAGTTCTATTTCGCCAAGGAGACGGTCATCCTTTCGGAGATCCTGAAGCACGGGCTGGATCTGCCTCTGGAACTGCAGCTCTTCCAGCTGGGGCCGCTGGTCATCGTCTCCCTGCCGGGAGAGGCCTTCTGCGGCATCGGACTTGCGGTGAAGAAAGAGTCTTCTTTCCCCTTCACCTGGGTAAGCTCGCTGGCCAACAACATCAGCTGCGGATACATCCCCACCACCGATGTGCTGGATCCGGAAACGGGAGGAGGCTACGAAAGCCGCCTGACCACCTTCACCTGCACCGCCCCGGATACGGCAGACGTCATCGTCCGGGCGCTGAACGAAATGATCGCAAAGGAGACGCCGGACAAGGTCCCCGTCGGAAGACAGATCAAACCCAGCAACAAGGTCTGGGACTTCGGGAACAATCTCCCCGAGCTGGAATAAGAGCGTTTTCCCCATATACGCAAAACGCCGGACAGGATTTTCTCCCGTCCGGCGTTTTTTTTGGAACCGGTGTTCCGGAAAAAACGCTTCAGATCAAAGCCGGGGAGGTCTGGATTCCAGCCACCTTCTCAACTCTTCCCGTGTGCCTTCCACGTCGTAGATCTTCGGGAGATCCAGCGTGGAAAGGACGCCGTAAAGCATTTTGCCGGGCAGGGAATCCGGATAGGCGTCGGCGATCTTCTGGGCCTCTTTGCAGGCCTCGGCGATCTCGGGAAGTTCCCGGACGACCTGCCCCACCTTGGCCACCACCAGGAGTTTTCCCTCCCAGTCGGCGATCTCGTCATACACTCTCATGCCGTCGAAGGCCATGTGGAGCGCGGGGAGCCCCTTCCCGGAGTAGAGGGGATAGAGTTTGGTCATCAGCGTGGTGAACTTGCCCGTAACGGCCGGATCGTGTCCTTCCGGGAAGATCTGTTTGGGGTCGAACTCCTCCTGATAGGACCAGTTGTCGTTCCGGAACTGATCCCGCACCTCCTTCTTGCGGAAGTCGGGCACATCCACAAGATCTCCGCCCCGGTCGCAGCTTCTGGCCGCCATGATCCCCGCAAGGGTGACGTCCGCGGCGTTGTAGATATCCCAGAAGGACTTTTCCCCCGTGAGGATCTGCCGGATGAAGTAGTAGAGTTCCCAGAAATCCCCGCCGCAGTGGCCCGTAAGATCCGCCACGGAGGCCATGGCCTCCCATTTGGGGTTCATGCGCAGACGCATCCCAGCGCCGCAGGCCCCCAGACGCAGCTGCATTTCCCGGTCCGAATTTTCCACGCAGGCTTTCGTGCCCCACAGACACAGCTCCCGGTGTCTGTCGCTGGTGCCCGCCCCCATGAGGTTGCGCAGGAGTCCGCCGTTGCTCATTTTCACCATGGAGGGCATGATCCTGCCGTTCTTTTTCCCCAGATAGCCGGGGAGGGAGACCTCGCAGGGGATGGCGGAAATCTGCATGGGACGCAGGCCGGTGATGTGCATAAGCGGCCCAAGGGAATGGGTATTGTAGTAAAGAGTGTTGAGGGAAGCTCTCCAGGAGTGGACCTGCCAGCCGGGCTCCACGGGGAGTCCCCCGGAAACGTTGTAGGCGTAGCAGAGGGAGCGGCACTCGTGCAGATAGGAGCCTTCCGCGTACATGAACTCGCCGAAAAAGCCCTCCTGATAGAGTTTGCGGATGTACATGTTCTGCCGTGTGAAGGGGTAGTTTTCCAGAAGGTTGTAGATTTTTCCGCTTTTTTCCACCGCCTCCACCACCGCAACGCCCTCGGCGGGAGTGTAGAAGGAGGTGACTTCGCACATCACGTGCTTTCCGGCGTTGAGAGCCTTTATCGTGTGTTTGGCGTGATCCTTGAAGTAGGTGGCAATGAGCACCGCGTCGAAATCCTGCGCAAGGAACTCGTCCTCGTCCGCGGTGACGAAGGCCCCCGGCACGCTTTTCGAAAACATTTCCCGCATGTGAGGGTGCACGTCGCACCCCGCCACAAGATCCACATTCATGATCTTTGCGTAATTGGCGAGATTTCCGCCCCGTCCCAGTCCCCAGACGCCCAGTTTCACGCGCTTGTCCGTGTCGAAGATTTTTTCCATG
>JAGAEF010000249.1 GCA_017613255.1 Lentisphaeria bacterium | reverse complement strand
GTTGCCGCCCGGCCGGTCCGGCGTCGCGGTTCCGGGCAGTACCCGGCCGAACTGGCGGTGTGGTGCAATGTGGGGATATGTTGCCGCCCGGCCGATCCGGCGTCGCCGTTCCGGGCAGTACCCATCCGAACTGGCGTTGTTGTGCCGGGTGGGGATATGTTGCCGCCCGGCCGATCCGGCGTCGCGGTTCCGGGCAGTACCCGGCCGAAGGTGTGCGTATTTCCGGCCGCACCCTCCGTTCCTATCCGTACCACTCCGTACCCATCCGTACTCCCCAGCTCCGGCTGGAAACACCAGAAGTGTTTTTTCCGCCAGCCCCTCTTGAGACTTGAGGCTTGAGACTTGAGGCTTGAGACTTGCGACTTGCGACTTGAAGCTTGCTTCTTGAGCCTTTCCCTACACTCCCAGCACCTTCTTCGCATTCCCGGAAAGGATCTTGTTCTTGTCCTTGCGGGGGATGTCCAGCGCTTCGATGACGTCGATGGCGAACTTCATCTGCATGGGGCCCTGCAGCGGGGCGTCCGTGCCGAAGACGATGTGATCGGCGGAGGCGATCTTCACCATTTTTTCCATGACGCCCGGATAGACGTACATGAGGAAGTGGGCCGTGTCGATCCATACGTTGGGAAGTCCCATATCCGCCACTTTTTCCAGATTGTCCAGATTGGGGAAGTAGGGATAGTGGTCATTCTGGAAGGTCCCCGCCATGTGGGCGAGCACGAACTTGGTTTTGGGATGGTTTTTGGCGATTTCCGCCACGGTGAGGGGATCGGAAAAGCCCGTGCCCGCCATGCAGGAGACATGGAAAAGCATCATGGGGGTCTTGTCCGCCGCCTCCTCCACCCACTCCCGGTTGGAACGGGTGGAAAGCACGTAGCCGTGATAGTCGGGATGGATCTTCACCCCCCGGAATTTGGGGTTGCTCTTCAAATAGGCCAGATCCCGGATGCTTTCCGGGAAGGTGGGGGAAAGGACCACGTACCCGTAAAAACGGTCGGTGGTCTTGAGCACCTTGTCCAGTTCCGCGTTTCCTTCCGCCACGTCGTACATGATGGCCCGGGAGGAGGAAAGACACAGCTTGTCCACGCCGGACTTCACGCAGTAGCTTTCCAGCGCTTTTGCGTCCGCCTGCCAGAATCGGGAGAAATTGATGTTGCCCAGGTGACCGTGAATGTCGATGATCATAAGAACTCCTTACTTGAGAATGTTGATCCTGCATCCGAACTTGGAAAGTCTTTCCGCGGGACCGTTTTTCACGATGAGACCATCCTCCCAGCGGAAGCCCATGCCGCCCCGGTGCAGGAACATGTCCGCCATGAAGGTCATGTTCTCTTCCAGCGTGTATTCGGAGGAGGTTTCCAGGAAGGGATATTCGCACTCCATCTGGCCGCAGCCGTGGGCGGGTCCGTAGAGAATGGCGTCCCCGTAGCCCTGATTGCGGATGTATTCATGGACTTTTCCGGCCACGGAGGAGGCGATGACGCCTGCGCGCATGAGGTCGAAGGTGAGATTGTGGGCGTCCAGACCTACCTGCAGGAATTTCCGGATCTGGGAGGGGCATTCGCCCAGAACCACGGGTCTCCCGATGCTGGCGCTGTACCCTTCCACCTTGGCGCCGATGCTGAAGTGGATGATTTCGCCCTTCTTCACTTTCCGCAGGGAAGGACGGCTGATGGCCTGATCGGAATTGGGGCCGCTGCAGCACCACACCGGGTAGCCGGTGGCTTCCGCGCCGTGGGCAAGCATGGCCTCCGTGGCGATCCCGCAGAGGGCGGCTTCCGTCATGCCCGGCCTGATCTTTTCCAGGATCGCCTTGAAGCCGTATTCGGAGATTTTGGCGGCTCTGCGCAGGCAGTCCAGTTCCAGCGGGCTCTTCTGCATGTAGACGGGCCGCAGGACCTCGTCGGCGTTGGAGACGTTCTTCATGCCTCCCAGCGCTTCCGCCACGGCGGTCATCATGGTGTAGGGGAACATGTGGAATCCGACGATCCCCAGTTTCTTCACCTTGAAGGAGGAGAGCACGTCCTTCCATTTGGGGAGCTTGGAGCCGGGGTAGTCGGGCTGGGAGGATTCCCGGAAGTCCATGAGCTGGATGATCTTTTTGATCCGGGAACGGGAGGAGGCGTAGGTAAGGGATTCGGGCCCGATGAGAAGGGCGGGCTTTCCGCTTGCGGGGATCAGGACCGCCGCCGTCTCGAAACTGGGCCAGTAGTCGGAAAAGTAGCGGACTCCGGCGGGTTCGGATTCCGTGGAAAAGACCAGAAGGGCGTCCAGATCGGTTTTTTCCATCGCCTTCTGCGCTTTGACGATGCGTTTGGCGAATTCCGCCCGCGTGAGAATGGTTTCAGACATGATTGTTCTCCTTGTTTTGCGTGGTTATGATATACGAAAAATGTTCACTTTTTTCCGGTGCTTCCGAAGCCGCCTTCCCCCCGGTCCGTGGAGGAGAGCTTTTCCGCTTCCGTTAGAACCGTTTCCGGCAGGGAGGCAAACACCATCTGGGCGATGCGGTCCCCCCGGCGGATGACGAAATCTTCCTTCCCGAAATTGAAAAGGATGACTCCCACTTCCCCCCGGTATCCGGCGTCGATGGTTCCCGGAGAGTTGAGACAGCCGATGCCGTTTTTCAGGGCCAGTCCGCTTCTGGGCCGCACCTGCGCCTCATACCCCCGGGGGATCTCCAGAAAAAGACCTGTGGGGATGCAGGAGACTTTTCCCGCCTCCAGAACAACGTTCACCCGGGAGCGCAGATCGTACCCCGCATCGTCCTCGTGAGCCTTCCGGGGGACGAGATCGGCACAATCCTCTTCCATCTTGAATCTGACGGCAATCTGGGCCATAAGGAACTCCTTTCGGCATTAACCTACATCATGAAAGAAATATTTCAAAAGCTTTTCCGCGTATTCCCGTGATTTTTTGTGCCCAAAACGGCGTTTTTCCTCTTTTTCCGGGGCATTTTGCCTGTTACCGCGCCTTCCACACCCGGTGGGGGACCGTTCTCCCCTCGTCCAGCCAGTCCTGTTCGAATTCCGTTTTGATATGGGCTATATCCGCTATGGCGGAAGGGGATGCCTCTTCGAAAAAGCCCGACTCTTCCACCAGACGCACCACCGCGGCCATGTATTCGGGATCGTCCGTGGAAAAATGGAAGATCCCGCCCGGCTTCAGGACCCGGTGCAGACTGGTCATGAACTGGGAGGAGACCAGTCTCCTGCCGCTGTGCCGCAGTTTGGGCCACGGGTCGGGGCAGAGAAGGTGGAGGCGGTCGATGCAGTTGTCGGGGAGCAGACGGCCCAGAAGCATGTTGGCCTCGCTTCTCAGGAGAAAGACGTTTTCTCCGCAGCGGCTCCGCCGGAGTTTCTTTTCCACCTTGTGCAGTCTGCCCAGCATGATGTCGGCGGCCAGGATGCGTCTTCGGGGATAGAGGGAGGCCAGCCCCAGGGTAAGTCCCCCCTTGCCGCAGCCCAGATCCAGTTCGGTGAAGGTCCCGTCGTTCAGGGGGATGATGTCGGCAAGACGCAAATACACATTGGTGAGAATGAAGATTTCCCGCTCTGTTTTTGAAAAATTATTCATTGTAAAGGGTGCAATTTCGGTTTTCCGTGTTATATTATTGTGTTTTCTCTTCTTTTAAAATACAGCCTGTCCGGCGTTTTTAAAGGAGCGGAAGGAAAAAAAAGTATCTGTAAGCAAAGGACGGCATGAAAATGAAGATCCTCTTCGTCTGCACGGGGAACACCTGCCGCAGCGCCATGGCGGAAGGGTATTTTTCTCTTCTTGCGGCACGCGCCGGGTTTCCGGAGCTTTCCGCGGCTTCCTGCGGACTTGCCGCCCTTGACGGGTTTCCCGCGGAACCCAACGCCCTGCGGACGGCGGAAAAGTTTTCCTTTTCCCTTGCCACCCACAGGACGAGACGTTTCACGCGGGAAATGGGGGAGGAAGCGGATCTCATCGTGTGCATGACCCCCTCCCATGTGCGGGGGATCCTTTCCCGCATGCCTTTTCTTGCGGAAAAGTGCCGCGTCCTGACCCAGTATGCCAATGACGCGGCTTCCTCGGGAGGGAAGGGGATCTCCGATCCTTTCGGGGATTCGGAAAAGGTGTATGAGAACATCTTTCTGGAGATGAAAGAGTGCCTCGACAATCTTTTCCTTGACCTGGTGAACAAACGGAAAAACCATACGGAACAAACCAAAAAACCTTAAAACGAAAGATGGAAAAAATGTTCGAGATCAAAGACTGGCAGACCGCCGGAAAAGGGGTAATGGGAATCGCCTCCGACCACGGAGGATTCGAATTGAAGAAGAAGATCATGGCCTTCGTGGATTCTCTGGGATTCCGGAGCAAAGACTACGGCCCCTTCGTGCTGGATCCCGCCGACGACTATCCCGATTTCGGCGCTCCCATGGCGCTGGACGTCTCCAAAAACGTGATCCCCTGCGGGATCCTTTTGTGCCGCTCCGGCGTGGGCATGGGGATCACCGCCAACCGCTGCCGCAACGTGCGCGCCGTGGTGGCCGCCATCCCCAAGATGGCCAAGGCCTCCCGGGAACACAACTGCTCCAACGTCCTCGTCCTGCCCGCCGACTATATCAGTTTCGACGAGATCAAGGAGATTATCACCACCTGGGTGAACACCCCCTTCAGCGGGGATCAGCGGCACATCAACCGCCTGATCAAGGCGGACCGGAAGACCTATGACGACATCGCCGCCGTCCGTTCCGTGGACGAAGAGATCGCCAAATGGATCGACAAGGAGGCTGCCAGACAGGACGAAGGCATCGAGCTCATCGCTTCGGAAAACTTCACCAGCGCCGCCGTGCGGGCCGCCCAGGGCAGCGTGCTCACCAACAAATATGCCGAAGGGTATCCCGGAAAGCGCTACTACGGCGGATGCGAGTACATCGACGAGATCGAAAAGATCGCCATTGCCCGCGCCTGCGAGCTTTTCGGCGCGGAAGCCGCCAACGTTCAGCCCCACGCCGGATCTCAGGCCAATATGGCGGTCTATTTCGCCCTCCTCAACCCAGGGGATACGGTCCTTTCCATGAGTCTGGACCACGGCGGACACCTGACCCACGGCCACCCGCTGAACTTTTCCGGCAAGCTTTTCAACATCGTTCCCTACGGGGTCTCCCCGGAAACGGAAATGATCGACTACGACGAAGTGGAACGCCTCGCCATGGAGTGCAAGCCCCGCATGATCCTTGCGGGAGCTTCCGCCTATCCCCGGATCATCGACTTTGCCAGACTCCGGGAGATCGCGGACAGGGCCAACGCCTATCTCTTCGTGGATATGGCCCATATCGCAGGACTGGTGGCCGCCGGGCTGCATCCCTCTCCCGTCCCCTACTGCGACGTGGTCACCACCACCACCCACAAGACCCTCCGGGGCCCCCGTTCCGGCCTTATTCTCTGCAAGGAAAAATATTTGAAGGCCATCAATTCCAAGGTCTTCCCCGGACTGCAGGGCGGCCCGCTGGAGCACGTGATCGCCGCCAAGGCCATCTGCTTCAAGGAGGCCATGAGTCCTGAATTCAAGGCGTACCAGACCCAGCTCGTCAAGAACGCTTCCGTGCTGGCGCAGGCGCTGAAGGACAAAGGATTCCGCATCGTTTCCGGCGGCACGGACAACCACCTCATGCTGGTGGACCTGCGTCCCAAGAAGGCCACGGGAAAAGAGATCCAGATCGCCTGCGACAAGGCCCACATCACCCTCAACAAGAACATGATCCCCTTCGATCCGGAAAAGCCCTTCGTCACCAGCGGCGTGCGCATCGGCACCCCCGCGGTTACCACGCGAGGCATGAAAGAACCCGAAATGCTTCGGATCGCCTCTTTCATCGACGAGATCGTGAAGGCCAAGAGCGACGATGCCAAACTTGCCGCCATCGGCGAAGAGGTCGTCGCCTTCACCCGCAGCTTCCCCATGCCCCAGTTCTGAAAAACGCAAGGAGTGAAAAATGCTCGATATCCGATTCATCCGGGAAAACCCGGAAAAAGTGAAGGAAAACATCCGCAAGAAGTTTCAGGATGCCAAGCTCCCTCTGGTGGATGAGGTGATCCTTCTGGACGAAAAACTCCGCGCCATCAAGACGGAAGTGGAACAGCTCCGGAGCAAGCGCAATGCCGCCTCCAAGAAGATCGGGGGCCTCATGGCGCAGGGCAAAAAAGAGGAGGCCGCTTCTCTCAAGGAGGAGATCGGAAAAGAAGCTTCCCGCATTGCCGAGCTAACTGCGGAGGAGACGAAAATATCCGAGGAACTGACCGGGAAACTTATGGTGATCCCCAACATCATCGACGATTCCGTTCCCGTGGGCAAGGACGACTCCTGCAACGTGGAACTGGAACGCTTCGGCGAACCCGTGGTGCCGGATTTCGAGATCCCCTACCACACGGAGATCATGGAAAGTTTTCAGGGCATCGATCTGGACGCCGCAAGAAGGGTCGCGGGAAACGGCTTCTATTACCTTACCGGCAAGATCGCCATTCTCCACTCCTCCGTGCTCTCCTATGCGAGAGACTTCATGGTGAAACGGGGATTCACCTACTGCATCCCGCCCTTCATGATCCGTTCCAACGTGGTTTCCGGAGTGATGAGTTTCACCGAAATGGAAAACATGATGTACAAGATCGAAGGGGAGGATCTCTTCCTCATCGGGACCTCCGAACACTCCATGATCGGGCGTTTCATCGACCAGATCGTGCCGGAGGAGTCTCTTCCTCTGGCTCTCACCTCCTACTCCCCCTGCTTCCGCAAGGAAAAGGGCGCCCACGGCATCGAGGAGCGGGGAGTCTACCGCATCCACCAGTTCGAAAAGCAGGAAATGATCGTGCTCTGCAAGCCGGAGGACAGCATGGAATGGTTCGGAAAACTGTGGAGAAATACGGTGGACTTCTTCCTCTCCCTGGAGATCCCGGTGCGCACGCTGGAGTGCTGTTCCGGAGATCTGGCGGATCTGAAGGTAAAGTCTCTGGACGTGGAGGCGTGGAGCCCCCGGCAGAAGAAATATTTCGAAGTGGGGTCCTGCTCCAATCTGGGCGACGCTCAGGCCCGCAGATTGCGCATCCGTGCGAAAGGGAAAGACGGCAACTATCTTGTCCATACCCTCAACAACACGGTTACGGCTCCCCCCCGCATGCTGATCGCGTTTCTGGAAAATCATCTCCGCAAGGATGGTTCCGTGACCATTCCGGAAGTCCTCCGTCCCTACTGCGGTTTCGACGTGATCGAACCCGGGAAGTAAGGTTTCGGGGCCGGGAAAAACACAACGGAAGTTTCCAGCCGGGGCTGGCCGGGGGGCTGGCAGAAAAAACACGACGGAAGTTTCCAGCCCGAGCGTTTTCGGGGAATGGAAAAAAACACCGCTGATGTTTCCAGCCCGAGCGTTTTCGGGGGAGAGACAAACGCGCTTGCGCTTTTTTCTCTCCCCCTGGACCCCTTCTCTTTTTCATGCAGAAGGTCTGGGCTGGCTGGGTAGTTTCGCAGTACAGAAGGGTATTGTGGCGGGATAATTCCTGATTGCAGAAGCGTCAGGTGGCTGGGTAGTTTCCGTTCACGTTTACTGCGCCACTTTCCGGCGGAAGAACGCCGCCGGAAAATGGCTTAGTGCTCGCTCCCGGCTCATCCGGCCGCAAATACTTGCGGACCGTCC
>JAGAEF010000248.1 GCA_017613255.1 Lentisphaeria bacterium | reverse complement strand
GCTACCGGGGCAAAGGCAGCGCCTATTTGTATATCATTCCCTACAACAAGAAGACCGGAAGCAATCTCAAGAGCAAGCTGTTCCTCCATCTCAAGGACGTGGATGTGCCGGAGTGGAAGGATGAGGTCGTGGAGCTGGATCTTCCCGTTCATCCGGACGGGGAACGGCGGGTCTTCTGGTTCGTGGCCTTCGACGGAAGCTCCTTCGACGTGGATTCCATCTACATGACCACCAAAGACTGAGTGTTTCCGGGGGAGCACGTTTTCCCCCCAACGCAAAACGAAAGAAAAGGATCGAACATGTCAAACCGGATCTTATTGACCGTCCTCCTGCTTGCGGGAGCGGTGTTTTCCCTTCAGGCGAAAGAGTATGCTCTTGTAGAGAACGGCAAGGTGAAGACCTCCGTCGTGCTTACGGACAAGGACTGCCCTGTCCAGAATCACGCGGCAAACGAACTTGCCCTCTACCTTTCCAAAATCTCGGGAAGCAAGGAAAAGGCCGCCATAGGCACTTCCCCGGTTCCCGGCACCTATCCCATCATCCTCAAACAGGACCCCGAAGACAAGGCAAAAGCGGACGGCTACACCCTTTCCGCAACGGATAAAGGGATTTGTGTTTCCGCCAGAAACGGATTCGGGCTTTTGAGCGGCGCCTACGCCATCCTCAAGGACAATACCACCATAGCCTGGGTCTTTCCCGGCGCCGACGGGGAGTATTTCGAACTCCAGCCCACCATTACGGTGAAAAGCGGAACAAAGACTTTCGATCCCTCCTTCGACTACCGGGATCTCTCCTTCCACGCCATGGCGGTCACCAGCATGATCGTGGATACCTGGGACTGGATGGCAAGGAACAATATCCACTATGTCGGCTTTCCCTTCCACTTCAAGGAAAAATATGCCAAGCTCAAAAAGGAGATGCTCAAAAGAGGATTTTCCGTAAGCACCAATCCCTGTTTCTCCTGTCTCCTTGCCGGGCACACCTGGGGCGACCGGGAGAAGGGGCCCGCCATCGACCGCCTTTTCAGGGAACACCCGGAATATTTCCCCGTCATCAACGGCAAGCGCACCAAACTGGAAGGGCAGAAATACCAGCCCTGCACCACCAATCCCGACGTGATCCGCATTTCCGCGAAAAACATCGTCAAGTTCATGAACTCCATCTACGATCTGGGGGAGAAGCGGGGGACCGTCATTGTCTTCAATGACGACGGCACCGGCTGGTGCCAGTGCGAAAACTGCCGGAAAGTGGATACGGAAAGAGACAAGAAGAACGGGTACGTTTCCAATCGGTTCTGGACCTTCATGAACGCCATGGCCGCGGAAGTGGAGAAACTGGACAAAAAAGGCGAGCTTTACGGCATGGCCTATCAGAATTTCGTGGCACACCCGGAAATAGCCATCCATCCCCGGGTGCAGGGCGCCGTCCTAAGCTACAACCGGCTCTGCTACCGGCACAACGTGGACGATCCGGACTGCATGCTGAACCGTTCCTTCCACTCCTATTACGAAGGCTGGGCCAAAAAGGGCATCAAACTGCGGGGACGGGAGGAGCTTGCCACCCACGGCAACTATTTCCAGCCCGCGGAAGAGACCTATGTGCATCTCCTCAAGTACTACAAAAAGAAAAATTTCGAGGGGACCCAGATCGCCATAGCTCCGCCCGACGGCTGGTACCCGGAACGGTACCGGAAGTCCGGCCAGGAGCAGTGGAGAAGCATGTGGCAGACCATGTATCTGCACGCTCTGTTCCTCTGGAACATCGATACGGACTACGCCAAAGCCTATGAAAAGATGAACGCCTGGTACTACGGCAAGGGCTGGGAAGGCGGCATGAGAGCGTTCCGGAAACTGCTCAACGAGACCGCCCATTCCACCCCCGGCTGTTTCGGCCACGGATTTTCCGCGCCTCTGGGGAGACTTCTGGACAAACCCCTTGTGCAGGAAAAACTCAACAAATACCTTGCGGACGCGGAAAAGGCCGCCGCCTCGGATCCCGATCCCCGGGCGCTGGCCCATGTGAAGTTCGATATCCAAAGATTCCGGGAGACCTGGGAAAAGGAGAGGAAAGCCTACTTGCAGAACTACCGGGAACTGCGGGCCTACGAAAAGACCGCGCCCATAAAAATCGACGGCGTCCTGGACGAAAAGGACTGGAAGAATGCCGACATCATCTCCCAGTTCAAGGACAGGTTCGACACCTCCAAGCTGGCCGAGTGCCAGACCTACATGCGGGTGGTCTATGAGCCGGAATACTTCTATTTTGCCGCCGAAATGGTGGAGCCCAGGGCGGACAAGATCCATACCACCGTCACCAAACGGGACGGCCCGGTGTGGCAGGACAATACGTTGGAACTCTTCCTTTCCCACCCGGATATGGGAGCGGCCTTCTTCCACTTCATCATCAATGCGGCAGGCACCGTGTATGACCGGAAGGTCCTTGCCGGGGAGAAGGGGGATTCCACGTTCAACGCGGATATCGAAGTTGCCACGAAAGTTCTGAAGGACCGCTGGGTCATCGAAGGACGGATCCCCACCGCCCAGCTGGGAGAAAAGTGCTTCACGGGACAGAGCTGGAAAATGAACGTGATGCGGGTGAGAAAACTTACCGATACCAGAGGCGAGGGCTCCACGCTTACCGGAGGCGCCCCCTTCGATACGGGCAGTTTCCTTTCCATCGCCTTCTCCGGCAAACGGGGGATCGCCCCCTCCCTCCACGAAGCGGACAACCGTCTGTGGAAAAACGGCTCCTTCAACGAGCCCGCCAAAAAGCCCAACAAGAACTTCAAGGACGGCAAAGCCCCCTCCGGCTGGGGCTTCGGCCTTTACAAAACGGGAGAACTGGAATGGACGCCCATTGCTCCGGGCAGCACCAATTCCGTCATCCACGGAAAAAACTGCCGCGTCATGAACGACATCGTCTCCAAGGCGAAAAAGTTCTCCGTGCATTTCCGCTACAAGGGCAAGGGGACTCTTCTCTTCTACGTCTACCGCTATGACAGGAAGAACCATAACCGCCCCTCCAAGCTCCTCAAGAAGATCGAAGCGGATACCGCGGAATGGACCAGCGACAAGTTCGAGTACGACAACCCCGCCGAGGACGACACCGAACGGCAGGTTTTCGCCGTGCATCTCAACGGGGATTTTTATTTCGACGAGATCTACCTTTCCCCCAAATCGAACTGACGGACCCGACCCCCGGAAGGGGGGGACAGCAGTCCGTTTTCAGCAGTTGCCGGTCATCGGAAAGATGACCGGCAACCAGTTTGCAGAGGGGAGTTCACGGGCGTTGGAACAGGATGACCGGCAGCTTCTGTCTTTCCTTTCCCGGAAGAAAAAAGAAACTTTTCAGAATCTAAACAGAGAGGCATATCATGGGACTTGTAAGAACGTGTATTCCCGCTTCCAAAATCGAGGACGACGCCTACGACTGGTGGAAACGCCATGAAGAGAAGATGTCCTGGAGCAGAAACAACCGTGCAAAGGCGATCTTTTTCGGGGATTCCATCACCCACTTCTGGTCCAAAGAGGACGGGATCGACTACGGCGAGGGCTCCTGGGACGAATTTTTCGCCGGAAAAGGCGTGCTGAACATGGGGTACGGCTGCGACCGCATCCAGAACACGCTCTGGCACATCGAAAGCGGGGAAGTGGACGATCAGGAGCCCGCGTTCGTGGTGGTCAACATCGGAACGAACAATTTTTCCGCTACGGAAAACTATCCCGGAGACGACGTGGAAGACACGGCGGAAGGGATCCTCTTCCTGACAAAAAAACTCCATGAAAAGTTTCCTTCCGCCCGCATCGTCGTCATGGGACTCTTCCCCCGGGGGCTCCTCAGCGCGGGAAGACTGGAAAAGAACCGGCAGGTCAATGAGATCCTGCACAAAACCATTCCCGCTCTCCCTTATGCGGAACTGCGGGACATTTTCCCGCAATTTCTGGACAAGGAGGGGAATGCGGATGCGCAATTTTTCAAGAAGGACCTCTGCCACCTCTGCCGCAAGGGGTACTTTGTCTGGTACAACGCCATTGCCGACCTTGTGAAAAAATATCTCTGATCCCGCCACTCTTTGCTGCGGAAAGAGAACTTTTCTTTTCCGGACCTGTCTTTCCTGCCGGACAGAATGAAGGGAGGTCCGATATGGAGAAGAAAAACTTTTTCCGCTTGCGTTTTTTTTGCTTCGCTACCGCGTCTTTTTCCGCTGCAGTCTTTCTTTCCTCCTGTATTGTGGGGGAGAAAAGTCCCTTGGAGGCGGTGAAGAATTTTCAGGCGGAAAAGTATATGGGAAAGTGGCATGAGATCGCCCGGACGCCCAACCCATTCGAAAAGGATCTTTTCCGTGTTTCCGCTTTCTATTCTCTGGAGAAAGACGGTTCCGTAACGGTGGTCAATGAAGGGGTTCTTCCCGACGGCGGAAGGAAACGCATCACCGGGAAAGCCCTGTCTGCGGGATCGAAAGGGGAGGGGCTGCTGAAGGTCACCTTCTTCCGGCCCTTCTACGGGGAATACCGGATCGTCAAGCTTTCCGGGGATTATCGGTACAGCGTGGTGGTCTCCGGGAAAAAGTATCTCTGGATCCTTGCCCGCGAGCAAACGCTTTCCCCGAAGGAGAAAGAGGAGATCCTCGCCTTTCTTGAAAAACATTCTTTCGATGTTTCCAAGCTGATCTGGGAGGAAGGAGATGCCGTCAGGAAAGGAGAAGACTTTTCTCCTCTTCCGTGAGTTCCCGGCATTGGCCCGGAAGGAGGGCGGGATCCAGACGGAGCCCGCCTATGGCCACCCTTTTGAGGGAAAGGACCGTTTTTCCCGCCTGAAGGCACATGCGCTTGACCTGATGGAACTTTCCTTCGGAGATCTCGATAAAGACTTCACAGGGATTTTCCGTGATCTCCAGAAGCGCGCTTTTGGCGGTGAAATCGGGAAAAACCATTCCGGAAGCAAATTTTTCCACATCCTCTTTTCCCGCGGGAAGGTCCAGACGGGCGAAATAGCGTTTGCGCACCTCCTTGCGGGGGAAAGCCAGCGCGTGATCGAACGCGCCGTCGTTGGTGAGGAGAAGCAGTCCCTCCGTATCCTTGTCCAGCCGCCCCACGGGAAAGACCTGAAAGTGTTTGAATTCCTCCGGGACAAGATCCGTCACCACAGGATCGCGGTCATCCCGCACGGCGCTCAAATACCCCTGCGGCTTGTTGAGCATGAGATAAACGTATTTCCGGTAGGGGACGACCTTGCCCTTGACGGTCACAAGGGCGGTCTCCTCCACCTTTTCCCCGGGATCCCGCACACAGCGCCCGTCCACGGCGATCCGGTTGGTCCTTGCCAGAAAACGGATCTCCTTTCGGCTGAAGGCGCTGGATTGGGAAAGGAATCGGTCCAATCGCATTTTCGTCATTTTTCTTCTCCTCAAAATACTGTACACGCTTTTTTCCGGAATGCAAGGAACGCGGGAAAAGAATATTTTCTCCTTTTCTGCGTCTTTAAGTTTGATTCCTGCAAAAAACGGGTTATACTATTTACAAAGGAGAAAGTTTTTTATGAATGCGCTTCTGGACAGAAAAATCGATTCTCTCGTACAGGAAATTCTTCCTGAGATCCGGGAGATCCGCCATAGAATCCACGCCAATCCGGAACTTTCCGGAGAGGAAGTCGAGACGAATGCTCTCGTAAGAAAATTTCTTTCGAAATTTCCCGCGCTGCAGGTGCTCCCCCCTTTCATCGGGACGGATTGCGTGGCGCTTCTCTACGGGAAGAAGAAGGGGGAAAAGAACTTCAACGTGACCTTGCGGGCGGATATGGATGCCCTGCCCATGCAGGAAGATTCCACCCTGGAATATGTCTCCCGGAATCCGGGCAAGATGCACGGGTGCGGCCACGACGGCCATACCGCGTGTCTGCTGGGGGCTGCCTCCGTTCTTTCCCGTCTTGCGGAGGAGTTTTCCGGCTCCGTAAGGTTCGTCTTCCAGCCGGGGGAGGAAAAGGGAGCTCTGGCCCGTTTCCTCGTGGGGAAGGGGGCTCTGGATGATCCTCCGCCCAATGCCGTATATGCGCTTCACGCCCACTCCACCGTGCCGGTGGGGACGGTCAAGACCATGGCGGGGACTCTCATGTCCGGCATCACGAGATACAAGATCACGCTGGAGGGGATGAGTTCCATCCGCAGTGAGCCGGAAAAGGCCGTGGACGCCATTGCCGCCACCGCGTCTCTCATTACGCAGATGAATACGCTTATAGGAAGCAAAGTCTCCCCGCTGGACAGCGCCATCCTGGATGTGGCGAAAGTGGAGGCCTTCAATCCCGCAGGGGACGCCCCGGGAACGGGAGTTGTTATCGGCAGTATCCGGTATCTGAAAAATTCCACGGGGGAGACGCTGCGCAACGCCGTTGCCGCTTTGGTGAAGGGGCTGGAAGTTTCCACCGGAGTAAAGGGGGATTGCGAGTTCGAGGAACTCTACCGCACCAGCAGCAATGCGGAAAGCTGTGTGGAGCTTCTGCGCCGCATCACCGTGGAAAAGTACGGGGAAAAGATGTTCCAGTACATGCCGACGCCCTCCATGGGCAGCGAGGACTTCTGCTACTTTCTGGAGAAGGCCCCCGGAGCCTTCTTCAATCTGGGCGGCGGCGTGGACCGGGCCTACTGCCACAATCCAAAGTTCGATTTCAACGACGACTCCCTTGTGTACGGGATCACGCTTTTTGTGCATTTGGCTTTTGAAACGCTTTCCGAGCTGGAAGCGGGAAAGAAATTTTAAAAAGTGCGCATGATCGAAAAACATATCTGGAGAAAGGAAAAAACATGGCTTCCAATGTCATTGCCATCGACGGGCCTGCGGCATCGGGAAAAAGTTCCGTGGCAAAAAAACTTGCCTCAAAACTCAACATCGTTTTCGTGAGCACGGGTTCCCTGTACCGCGCTCTGGCGTGGAAGGCCATCGGAAACGGTCTGGATACGGCAAAACTTTCCGAGGATCCCTCCCGTCTTGCCTCTTTCCTTTCCACTACGGAAATCGCCTACGAAAAACCCCAGGGGGAATCCGACTATCAGGTGAAGATCGATGACGTCTTCCCCATGGAGAAACTGCACACCATGGAGGTTTCCGCAGGGGCCAGCAACGTGGCGAAGATCCCGGAGGTGCGCAAATATCTTCTGGACTTCCAGCGGGCCTTTGCCGCAAAGGGGAACTGGATCGTCATGGAAGGACGGGATATCGGTACGGAGATCTTCCCGGACGCCAAGTACAAATTCTTCCTCACCGCCGCTCCGGAAGCAAGGGCGAAACGCCGTCTCATGCAGGACGGGGGGACCCCTTCCGAGGAGGAGATCGCCCGTGTGGCTTCCCAGATCGCCGCAAGGGACGAACAGGACCGCACCCGGGCAGTGGCCCCCCTGAGACAGGCGGAGGACGCGTTTCTGCTGGACAACAGCGAACTGGATCTGGAGGAGACTCTTTCGGTCCTGCTCTTCCATATCGCCCCGGAGGACGGGGGAAAGGTCCCCACCGTCCTGCGCTACCGCGTTCCCTATGCGGATACGGACAACATGGGGGTGGTCTATTACGCCAATTATTACCGGTATTTCGAAATGTTCCGCACGGAATTCATGATCGATGCGGGGTACCCTTACGCGAAGATGGAGGAAAAGGGGATAGCTTTGCCCGTCATCGAGTCCGGGTGCAGTTACCGCAGTTCCGCGAAATTCGAGGACGTCATCGAGGTGACGGGCCGCATTGCCGAGTGCAAGGGAGTAAGGATCCGCATCGAGTGCGAGATCCATTGCGGCGGTAAACTGCTTGCCACGGGATTTACCGTGCACGCCTGTCTGGACAGGAAAAAGGGGAAACTTGTCAGGGTCCCCGCCATTCTTTCCTCCCTGATGAAGTAAAAACGAAAAGGAGCAAAAATGAATTTTGACGAACTCTTGAAACGCCGCACGGTGCGGAGATTCCTGCAGAAGGAGATCCCCGTGGAAAAACTCAAAAAGATCCTCGAGGCGGCCAGACGCGCCTCCTGTGCAAGAAACGCCCAGCGTCTGCGGTACATTGCCGCCGTGAGCACACAGAAGGTGGAGGAGATCTTCCCCCACACCGCCTATGCGGGAAGTGTCTCTCCCCGGAGGAATCCCGTTCCCGGAGTCACCGCTCCCAAAGCGTTCATTGCCGTTTACGGCACGGAGGAACCCGACAACATGCTGTATGCGGATGCGGGCGCGGCGATCCAGAGCATGGAGTTCACCGCATGGGAGGAAGGGATCGGCAGCTGCTGGATCGGCTCCTTCAGCAAGGAAAAGGTCGCTGCGATCCTGGGCGTGGAAAAAAGCCGTCTGCTCTTCCTTGTGGCTCTGGGCTGGAAAGGGGAAGATCCCGTCATGGAGGATATTCCTTCCGGAGGATCTCCCAAATACTTTTTGGATGAAAAGGATGTTCTCCACATCCCCAAATACACCGTGGACGCCCTGACGAAGTGGGTGTAGCTTACAGGAAATACCCTTTTGCCATTTTCAGGAGACTTTTCAGGGAGGGGGAGGCCTTGAACGAGGCTTTTGCGTGGAAAATCGCCTCCTCCTTGCGTTTTTCCTTCAGCGCTTCCCTGCAGAGCTTGTTGTGAAAGTCCGCGTACCGTTTCCCCACGATTTTCCGGTATTTTTCCGCCGACTGGGGATGGGTTTTGACGAAGTCGTCGAAGACATGGAAGGTCACGAGCATTTTTTCGTAGCAGGCGGCGGAAAGGTTGTTGTCATGCCTTCTCCGGAGAAAAGCGGGCTTTTCCAGCGCGAAAAACTCGTACTTTTCCGCCAGTTGCAGGAAAAGGGCGTAATCGTAGGAATTCCGCAGGTCTTCCCGGAAGGCGCCTCCCTCGAAGAAGAGGGGAAGGGGGATCAGAGTGGCGCAGTTGTTGACGACGATATGCCGCAGAAGAACGGGCAGGATGTTGCCGGAAGGATACTCTTTCACCTTCCTTTTCGTGGGCAGGAAATTCCCTTGGGAATCGATGGTCTGATAGGTCCCGTAGGCGCAGGCGTTTTCCCTTCCCGCAAGGGCGCGGTAAAGGCGCTCCACCGTGTCGGGAAGGAAGAGATCGTCGGAATCGTTGAATACGATGTATTTCCCTTTGGCAAGGCGTGCGGCGTGGTTCTTCGCGGCGGCGTCCCCGGCGTTTTCCTGATAGACATAACGGACCATGGGGTATTTTTTTCTCACCAGTTCCCCTGTGCCGTCGGAGGAACCGTCGTCCACCACGATGATCTCGCAGTTGGGGTAGGTCTGGGCAAGGAGGGAATCCAGAGACAAGGGAAGAAGGTCTCTCCGGTTGTAGGCGGAGACCCCGATGGTGATGAGGGGATACGTTTCCTTTTTCGGTTCTTTCGTTTCGTCCATATGTTCCTTTCGGGAAATCCTTCTTAGCCCTGCCGTTTAATATAGCATTTCTTCAGGGAAAAACAAGGGAAGGATCCTCTCATGGAAAAATTTCCGCCAGAAGACAGCTGTGGGGGGCAAGGGTTTTCCGCAGAACGCCCTTCGTCAGACGCAGGGGGGCTTCTCTCCAGAAATCCCTGCCCCATGAGGCGGAAAGACCGAACCTCTTTTCCAGCTCCAGAGAAAACTCCTTTTCCTCTTCCGTCCAGTTGATGAAAAGGACCCGGAAGGCGCCTTTTGCAAGATTCTGGAGAAAAACGGAGGGGAGGGAAGTTTGGAAAAGATCCAGCGGCACCGCCGGAAGTCCGGGGGCGGCGGAAACGAGTTTGCGGGCAAGGAGAAGCCCTTCCTCATTGAGGAAATATACGGCATCGGAAAGGGTCCTTGCTCCCCCGGAAGCCAGCACGAGACTCAAAAGGACTTTCGTCTCCTCTTCCGTGATGTCCGCAAGAGTCCAGCTGCTCCAGGCGGGGTTGTTTCCGCCCTCTTTTCTGTTGTACACGAGACAGGGGCGCATTTTCGTGAGATCGGGATCGGAACTGGTCTCTTTCCCCCGGCACAAGGCGAAATCCGGGTCGTTGACCCAGCAGGTCCCGCCGAAAGGATAGGTGGACGCCACGACGGAGGCGTTGGCCTTCACGGAATCCCACCGGGCGTGGATGTCGCCTCCCACCCGCACGGCCTCCGCGCCGGGATTGCCGCAGAAATAGGGATAGCCGCAAGCTGTGAAGTGAGCTTGTCCGTTCACCGCACGCTGCACCGTTTCGAACAGGATCTTGAGATAGCGCCCTCTGGGGACCGTTTTGTCCGCCGGGATCGGGATATTCATCATGGCGGCAAGGAAATCCAGCTTGAAATACTTGTACCCCATGGAAACGTATTTTTGGAAGAGTTCGGCCCAGAAAGCGTGCACTTTTTCGTTGGTGGGATCCAGAACGAACCCTTTGCGTTCCATGCAGCTGAACAAAATTGCCGGTACCCCGTCTTCCGATTTCGCCAGAAGATCGTATTGCATCTGGGCAATGCGGGAGACCCCTTCCGCGATCCCCGGCGCGATCCACAGCCCCGGTTCGAAGCCCATTTTCGCAAGCCTGTCTGCGAGTTTTTCCATGCCGGAGGGGAAAAGTCCGTTGGAGACCCACTCCCCGTAGGCATACTCCCAGCCGTCGTCCACGATGATCCGTTTCACATATCGGGAAAGAACCGGGTCGGAGGCGATCTTTTCCGCATTTTTCAGTACCTCCTCCTCCGTGACCGTCCAGCGGTAATAGTCCCAGCTGTTCCAGGCGCAGGGGGGAGGGGGGATCTCCTTTTCCGGGAGAAGTTTTGCCCGGAACGGGGGAAACGCAGGATGCTCCTCCGGGGAACAGAAGCGCAGAGCAAGCGGGGGCAACGTGATCTCCCGTTCCCCGAAATGGTCGAGAGCGACCTTTGCGGTGAGGGATAAGGTGATCCGGGAGAAGTGTTTCCTGAGTTTGTGGGTGATTTCGGGAACGTGTTCGGGGGCCATGGGGAAAGTGAGAAAAAGCTGATGATCTCCCCCCGTCGTAAGGGTGGAATCGAAGGAGGAAAATTCCATGCTCTTTTCCAGCGTTCCGGGCAGAACTGCGGCAGTTCTTGCTCCGGGAAGATTCAGGGAACGGGCAAGAATGTGATTGGGAAGCGTGCAGGAAGCCTCCCGGAAATAGAAAAAGGTGATATGGGGAAAGCTCTTCTTGAGTTTTGCCGAAAGAGAGACGGTGACCTCTTCGCAGGTTACGGCAAAGGCAAGAAAGAATTTTCCAATAGTGTTTTCCGTTTCGTATTCCAGAAGGGTGTGCTCGGCATCGCCGATGGTTTTCGCGGCAAGCTTCCACTCCTTCAGGGGGAGAAGCGTTTTTCCGCATTGGATCGAAAGCATCGCCTTTTCGAGGGAGATCTTTTGGGAGACGAAGGAAAAAACGCCGCTTTTTTCCCGGAAGGAAAATTCGGCAAGAACGGGGGATAAACTTGTCCGGGCAGGGGATTTCATTTTTCCTTTTCTTTCTTGTCCTCTTCCTTTTCCGGGAGAACGCGTTTTTTCTTTTTTCCTTTCCCGGAAGACGTGTCCTTTCCCTTCGGGAAGGGTTTCCCGGAAAATGCCTTTTGCGCCTCGGTGTGGAAAAAAAGCGTCACCTTCTTTTCGGAAATGAGCTGTTCGTTCCGGTACTCACCGGGCGTGAGGCCGAAAAGACGCCGGAACTCCTTGGAGAAGAAGGCAAAGTTTCTGTAGCCGCAGGCCCGGGCGATGTTTTCGATTCCCAGCCCTTCCGACTGGAGCATTCTTTTCGCATACATCATCCTTGTCTGGATCACATACTGGATGGGGGTGCAGTTCAGATATTTGCGGAAAAGGCGGCACAGCGTCCTTTCCCCGATCCCGTATTTTGCGGACATGTTTTTCAAGGTGAAGCGCCCCGTGATGTCGGAATGGATATCCCCGATGATCCGGGAAAGTCCGCCGGGAAGCTCCTCCTGCGGGTCCTCCGGGATCATGTGGAGAAGAAAATCGTAGGTGATGGCGGAAAGTCTCCTCTGCATATCCTCCCCTCCGGAAAGGGCCAGATCCCGGATGGAATCGAAGACGCTGGAAACGTAGGAAACGTCCGCATCGTGAAAGACGGTCCGGTCCGCAAGCGTCCCCTGTTCGCACAGAAGTGTAACCAGTACGCCGTGGCTGACCATGATGTACCGTTTTTTCACCTCCTCGCCATCTTCCGTGCGGAAGTGGTAGGAGTGACCCGGCCTCGTCAGGAAAAAATCCCCCTTTTCCGCCTTGAAGGTGCCCTCTCCCTGCTGTTCGAAGCAGAGGGTCCCTTTTGTGACGAGCTGGAAGGACCAGTAGGGCTGGAAGATGCCGGGGGAGATCTCCTTTCCCGGAAGAAACTCGGACTCTCCGTAGCCGGCAAGGAACAGGACTCCCGTATTGAGAAAGGGGATCCGGTTGCGGGCAAGAAGCGTGTGCTCGCAATGGAATTTTCCCCGGTACTCCGAACTCAAAAAGGGTTGTTCGATCATGGGAAATGCTTTATGCTTGAGAAGCGGCGGAAAGCTTTTGCTGGATCTCTTCCAGGATCCGGAGTTTTTCCTTCATGCTTTCCGGCGTGAACATGCGGATGAATGCCTCTCCGTGCCAGCCCTGCCGGGGATCCTTTTCCACCCAGAAAAGGGCGTTTTTCACGTTTTCGATCTCCCCGTTGACGATATGCAGAAGTTCGGAACTCTTCTTCTCCTCCCAGTTGAGCCGGAGCCGGTAGGCCCGGTAGGCGTGTTCCGCGCTCTGCATGCTCCCGGCGCAGATGAACATATTTCCGGCTTCCTTCTTCTCGTCCTTTTCCCCTACGGCTTTCAGCATGGTCTCCGCGGCGATCTTCCAGATGACCGCCATCTTTCCCAGATTGGAAATGAGTTCGTCCAGAGAAAAACTGCCGGGAGAATTCGTGGAGGAGGAAAGATCGTCCCCCCGGTTTTCGCAGGGGCGGTAGGAGTTCCCCGCCGTGCGGGAATTCAGCGGTCCGGGATGGAAAATGGAACTGTAGGAAAGTCCGTGGGCGTGACATCCCCGGTAGAGGAAGGGGATGAAGAAGGGCATGTATTTGGAGCCCTGTTCCATGAGGAGCCACGCCTGCAGGACGCCTTCGGGATCGCAGGAGGGGAAGTAGAAGCTTGCAAACGCCTTCAGGGCTTCCCTCTCGTTTTCCGGGGTCTCCTTGCGCAGAAAGAAGTTGAAGCCCGCCGTATTGGCGGAAGTGGCGTTTCCGAAGTTCCAGCAGCCCATATAGCCCATGTCCGGATTCTTCCGCAGGAAATCCGCCTTGCGGAAGATATTGGTCATCAGCGGCAGATCCAGCACGGAGCCCAGTTCGTGGGTGGTCCCCAGCTGGAGCTTGAGCATCCCCCGCAGCCCCAGTTTCCGTCCCAGTCCAAGCGTCCCGCTGCACCGGGGGGAGGGCCCCGCGTAGGAGAGAGAGTATTCGTCGATGGGGAAGGAGGGCCTTTCCGCCATATCCTGTATTCCGCCCCGCTCGCAGTCCGCCATGAGGATCACGTCGCTGGGCAGTTTTTCCAGAAGCTCCCTGCAGGGGGTGGGGAGCCACATGGACCAGCCCCAGTTCCAGGCGATGACCTCCTGTTTGCCGGAGACCTTCCGGAGCCCTTCGTGCACCAGAAGGATCTCTTCCAATGCCACCTCCCAGCCCTCCCTTTCCCTGCACCGGGGGCACTCTATGAGCGGCGTCCATTCCGAAGGATCCGTCTTTTTCCTGTGGGAGTAGCAGTGGCCGGGATATTCGCTTGCCGTAATGAGGATGACGCCCCCCAGATCCGGCACGTTCGCGGCAAGGAAGGTGGCCGCGTCCCGGATCCAGTTCTTTACGGCGGGCACGCTTGTGCATAGGGAGGCCACTTCCAGCGGCTCGCCCAGATGCTCCTTGATGATCTGTTCTCCGCTCATTTCGATCTGTCCGGCGCATTCGGCGTGATTTTTCCAGAACTCCCTGTTGCCCGTGGCAATGGCCCGCACCGGCTGGAAGTAGAGGAAAACCTTGATCCCATGTTTCGCGCCCCGGGCGACCAGCGTGTTCAGGGCCTTCACATGGGCCATGGCATTTTGCCCGAACTCCGGAAACTCCGGAACTTTTGTGATGTCCGCAAAGACCGCGTGGAGCCAGATGGCGTTGAATCCGTTTGCGGCAATGTCCGCAAGGACCTCATCGGTATAGACGTCCACTGCCGTGAGAGTCTCGTCCTGGGTGTTGTCGGGTTTCAGAGAGTTGAGTCCGCCGAAACGGCTGTAGGGATAACGCCAGATCTTGTACTGCATGGAAATTCCTTGGGTTCGTTCCGTTGAAGTTGAATGGATCATGGGGGAGAAATTCTCCCCCCTTTTTGCAGAACAAAAAAAACGGGAAAAGAGGCAGACTACTTCTTTATGGAAATGGGACTTTCCGCTTTTCCGGAGGAGGAAGAGTCCTTCTTTTCCTTGTCCCCTTCCGCGGCGCTCTTGAGCGCATCCGCCGCGATCTG
>JAGAEF010000247.1 GCA_017613255.1 Lentisphaeria bacterium | reverse complement strand
GCCACCGCCATAAAAAGCTCCATCGAGGGCATGGGGGCCAACTCCATTCTCGTCATGAGCGGAGCACCCCGCTTCCCCGGCGGCGTGCGTCAATCGGCGGGAAGCGCCATCTCCCTTACGGCGGACGACTGCACGGCCATCATGCTGGAGTGCTCCAGCGCCGCCGCGGTGGCGCCCATCGTGCGCTCCTCCGGGGCTCAGGCGGTGGCGGGCAATCTGAACTGGGTTCCCAATCTCATCATCGGCACCAGTCCCGCGTATCTCACCATCCGCAACTGGAAGACGGCGGAAGGCAGATGCTTCACCGAGCGGGAAGTGGATGCCCGGGCGAGAGTGTGTCTTATCGGGCAGAAGCTCGTGCAGGAGCTTTTCGGCGGCAGCAGCCCCATCGATTCGGAGATCCGCATCAAGAACGTGACCTTCCGCATCATCGGGACCCTTCAGTCCAAGGGCGCCAACATGATGGGAATGGATGAGGACGACGTGATCGTCATGCCCTGGTCCACCGCCCAGCTGCGCATCACCGGATTCAAGACGGGAAGCGCCAGCAGCACCACAAGCACGCCTTCCAACTCCCCCAGCGACCTCTATCCCGCCACGGGAGTGGCCTTCTATCCGGAACAGGCCTCCAATCTGGCGCAGGATACGCTTCTCATGCCCAAATTCGAGCGCATCGACCAGATCCAGCTCATGGCGGCGGGTCCGGAAAAGGTGAACAGCCTCGTTGCGGAAGTCACAAGGGTCCTGCGGGAGCGGCACAGGCTCAAGGAGGATCAGGAGGATGATTTCCGCATCATGAATTCGGCGGCCTTCATGCAGACCCTTTCCGGGACCAGCACATTGATGACCAATCTCCTCCTTGTCGTGGCGCTCATCTCCCTTGCCGTGGGCGGCGTGGGGATCATGAACATCATGCTCGTTTCCGTTACGGAACGCACAAGGGAGATCGGACTGCGCATGGCGGTGGGGGCCAGATCCAGAGACATCCTCAAGCAGTTCCTTGTGGAGTCCATTCTGCTGTGTCTCGTAGGCGGGCTTTTCGGCATCCTGCTGGGGCGCGGGGCCGCGGTGATGGTCAACGTGCATCTCAACTGGCCCATCGAGGCAAGTCCCGGCGGCATGCTCACAGCCGTGGCGGTCTCCGCCTTCGTGGGGATCCTCTTCGGCTTCTATCCCGCATGGAAGGCTTCCAAACTGGATCCCATCGAAGCTCTGCGGTACGAATGACGGGAGAGAAGATGGACAAAAGGAGGAAACGGCTTTTCCTGTCCGTTGGAGCACTTATCCTCCTTTTTGCCGTTCTTCTTCTCGGCATCTGCCACCCTGCCGGGAGCTGGTTCTTCCCCGCCATCGTGCCGGATGCAACGGAAAACGCTCTTGCGGCATGGGATTTCGTCCATAACGGGAGGTGCGGCTTTTTCCTCAACGGCGTCTGGCACCCCGCAAGATACTCTCCCGTTCTGTCCGTCACGTTTTTCGCCCCGTGGATCTTCCTTTTTTCCGGAGAGATGACGGCGGGCGTATACGGGTGTTTCGCGGCGCTTGGGATCCTTTTTCTCGCCTTTGCCGGGATCGGGAAACTGCTGAAAAGTTTTCCCGCAGTTCTGCTGAGCTTGCCATTGCTTCTGCTTCTCCCCAATTTCGTCGTCCTGTGCAACAGCGCCATGACGGAGATCCCCTACACGGCGCTGCTCGCTCTGCTCCTTTTCCTTCTTCTCAAAACGGCGGAAAAAGAGGAACTTTCCGCCTCCCTACTGCTCTGTTCCGGCGTGACCGCGGCATGGGCGGGGGGAATACGTTCCACGGGATTTTTCCTGCTTCTTCCCTTTCTCCTTCTCCTCTTTCTCCGCGGACGGAACTGGAAGGAAAGGACAGGGAAAGGGCTCCTTCTGCTTTTGCCCTCCCTCCTGACCCTTTGCGGGATCCTTTTCTACAACTTCAAAGTTTTCGGCAGCCCCCTGCGGTCCGGGTATCACTACTGGTTCCCCGTTCCCTACGATTTCCCCTTTCTCACCTTCAGCTACGCCTATGCACGGGATAATTTCCGGGTGCTTCTTTCTCCCGGACAGCTTCTCCCGTTCCTTTTCTTTCTGGCGGGAAGTCTTCTGTATTTTCATTTCGCCCGGAGGAAAAAGGAGGAGGAACTTTTTCTGCATCTGTGGAAATGGGGATTCTTCTTCATTCTTCTGCATCACGCGATTCTTCTGGGACTGTATCTTTTCCACTACTGCTGCTTCGACAGGTTCTTCCTGCCCTCTTCGGCGCTGGAAATTTTCGGCGGCTCCCTTGCGTTCTGGCGGATGGTGAAACTCTTTTCCCCCCTTCGGAACCGCAAGAAGATTCTTGTTTGTTTTTCCCTTGCCGCCCTGCTTTTCGCGGGGGGAGTTACGAAGCTCAAGACTCCTCTTCCCCTTCTGGTGACCTATGCGGAAGCCATGATCCTTACCCTGTGCGGCGAAGTGCTTCCGGAAGACGCCGTGGTCATCACCTCCTTCAATCCCGCGCTGAGCGCCTTTCTGCTGGGGAAAGGCCGAAAAATCCTGCCCGTTTCCCGGAGGCTGGAATATGCGGGGAAGGCCGTGAGCAGGGAATTTATCGGAAACGCCTCCGCCTTTGCGGAGTCCCCCCCTGAATTCCCCACGGATCATCTGGCGGCGCTCCGGGCGTATCCGGAGAAAAAAGTGTTTCCTGCCCTCCCGCAGGTCCTTATCGAGTGTCTGCCCGGAAAGCCCGGCGGAAAGGAGGAAAGATGGGTTCTGGACAGGGAATTGCTCCGGAAAAACAAGGTATTCATCACCAACATGGCCGTCTACCAGATCCCGGAAGAGTTCCGGGAACGTTTCCTGAAAGAAACGAAACTTCTGAAAACGGCGGAAAACGGTCCTGTCCAGCTCTTCCGGGTGCTTCCCGCCGAAAGCGGAACTTTTCTCTGAAAATCTTTCATCTTTTTTCGTTCCCGCTAATGACAGGAGAGCAAACCGGGGTTATATTATAGCGAAAGGAAACCGGAGGAGGGAAACGGCAATGGCGATACTCACGAATATTACCGCGGCATTCAGCCAGAGCAGGATGATAACCCTCCTGGATTTCGTGCTGATCGTCTTCCTTCTGTACGTGATTTTGTATTTTCTCCGGGGGACAAGGGCGGTCTACATCCTGGTGGGGATCGTCATTTTTCTTTTCTGCGCCATCATCCTCATCCGGGTCATGCGTTTGGAAGTGCTCAGCTGGCTTCTGCAGAATCTCCTTTCCGTTCTGGCCATCGCCGTGGTCGTGGTGTTCCAGCCGGAACTGCGGCGGGCGCTGGCACTGCTGGGGACAACGGTCTCCGGCTATCGGAAGCAGGAACAGTCGGAGGCCATCGACGAAGTGGTCAAGGCCGTGTTCCAGATGTCCCGCCGCCGCTGCGGAGCCCTGATCGTCTTCGAGTGCAAGATCGGCATGGCCTACATCACCAACGCCGCGGAAGGGCTGGACTGCAAGATCTCCTCCCCTCTCCTGCAGAGCCTCTTCTACCCCAACAGCCCGCTGCACGACGGCGGGGTCATCATCAAGGACGGCAAAATCGTGGCCGCCCATGCGATCCTGCCGCTGGCCCATGACCTGCCGGAAAGCCGCGCCTTCGGGACACGGCACAGAGCGGGCGTGGGGATTACCGAGGAAACGGACGCCGTGGCGGTGATCGTTTCGGAGGAGACGGGCACGGTGAGCGTGGCCTTCAACGGCAAACTCATCCGGGATCCCGGGGAAGCGGAACTTCTCGCCTTCCTGCGGAACCGCCTGGTGGATTCCGCCCAGAAGAGCCGTCTTCTGGATCAGTTTTCGGCAATGCCCCGGGCCAGAGCGGTTTCGTTCCAGAAGCAAAACGAAAGAGCCGGAGGAGAAGAATGAGTTTCTTCAAGAGAAATTTCTGGGAAAAACTTTCCGGCAAGATCCCGGATTTCATCAAGAACGATCCCTTCAGGAAACTGCTTGCCTTCTTCCTTGCGCTTCTTCTTTTCACCTACTACTACACCAGCAAGGAGACCAGGATCGAAGAACTGGAAGTCCCCGTGGAGATCACTTTGCCGGAAGGCTATTATCTTCTTGCGGGAAAGCCGGCGACGGCAAAAGTCAGGCTGAGCTGCGGCCCCTTTGCGGCAAGGGAAAATCTGAAGGAAAAGGTGAAACTGAATGTGGATCTCTCCCGGGAAGTGCTGTCGGGCCGGATGGTCCACGACGTTACGCTCAAGAAGTATGCCGTTACCGAAAGACTTTCGGACGCGAAGGTGACATCCGTGAAGCCCGCCAACATCACCCTCCGGGTGGAAAGACAGATGACCAAAGAGGTGAAGGTGAACGTGGACCTTACCCAGAAAGTGCTTCTGACGGAGGGGTACGAGGTTGCCAAGGTAAGCTGTATTCCTGACAAGGTGATCCTTTCCGGCCCTGCCTCCTTTCTCAAGGAGATCGATTCCATCTCCACCGTCGAGATCCCCTTCGACGCCACGATCATCAAGTCCTTCTTCTATTCCGCAAAGCTCATCCCCCCCAAGGATCAGCCGCTGATCTCCATGACGCCCGAAAAGGTGACCGTGAACCTGACGGTGGCGAAAAGCCACAGCGAAAAAACCTTCCGGCAGGTCCCCGTGAAACTGCTCATGGGCTCCAGCGTGGATACCGTCACCGGCGTGCAGATCGTTTCCGCCAAGGTCGTGGACGTGACCGTCACGGGCCTGAAAAACGCCGTGGACAGAATCTCGGAAAGCGACCTCATCCCCTACGCGGATGTTTCCGCCATCCGGAAAAACGGCCTGCACAACAATATCCCCGTAAAATGCTGGTCCCGCAAGGAGGGCGTTTCCATCCAGTCGGTGGTGCCGGACAGCGTCAACGTGAGGGTAGGGCCTCAGGCAGCGAAATAAAAACTTTGCATATACACAGGAAAAAACATGAACGAAAACGACAAAACTCCCGTTCCGGAAAAGGCTTCCGCAGGCAGCGAAAGCAAGAATTTCATTCACGAGATCATTGATTCGGACATTGCCGCGGGCAAATGCCCCCATGTGGTCACAAGATTTCCCCCCGAGCCCAACGGCTATCTGCATATCGGCCACGCCAAGGCCATCTGCCTGGACTACGGCACCGCCGTGAAATACGGAGGGACCTTCCACTTGCGCTTCGACGACACCAATCCCGTCAAAGAGGATACCGAATACGTGGAATCCATCATGGAGGACGTGCGCTGGCTGGGAGCGGAGTGGGGGGAGCACCTCTATTACGCCTCCGATTACTTCGAGAAATTCTACGAATACGCCTGCAAGCTCATCCGGGACGGGAAGGCCTATGTGTGCGAACTCACCGACGAAGAGATGAAGGAGTACCGGGGAACGCTCACGGTCCCCGGAAAGGAGAGCCCCTGGCGGAACCGGACCCCCGAGGAGAATCTGGACCTTTTCGAAAGGATGCGGAAAGGGGAGTTCGCCGACGGAACGAAAGTCCTGCGGGCGAAGATCGACATGGCCTCCCCCAACATCCACATGCGGGATCCGGTCATCTACCGCATCCGGCACACCACCCATCACCGGACCGGGGACAAGTGGTGCATCTATCCCATGTATGACTTCGCCCATCCGCTGGAAGATCTGGTGGAGGGCATCACCCACTCCATGTGCACGCTGGAATTCGAGATCCACCGCCCCTTCTACGACTGGCTTCTTGCTTCCGTAGCGCCCGAGCCCCGCCCCCGGCAAATCGAATTTTCCCGCCTGAATCTCGCCTACACGGTGATGAGCAAGCGGAAACTGCTGGAACTGGTGAAGGAAAATCACGTGAACGGCTGGGACGACCCCCGCATGCCCACCATCTCCGGTCTCCGCCGCAGAGGAGTCCCCGCCTCCGTGATCCGCAGATTCTGCGAAGAACTGGGCGCAACCAAGTACAACTCCCTTACGGATCTTTCCCTTCTGGAATACTTCATCCGGGAAGAGCTCAACAAAAGCTGTCCCCGGGCCATGGCCGTGCTGGATCCCGTCAAGGTCGTCATCGACAACTACCCCGAGGATCAGACGGAGTTTATGGACGTCATCAACAATCCGGAAGACCCGCAGGCGGGCACAAGGAAAGTCCCCTTCTCCAGAGAGCTTTTCATCGAACGGGACGATTTCCGGGAGGACGCCCCCAAAAAGTTCTTCCGGCTGGCCCCCGGCAAAGAGGTCCGGCTGCGCTGTGCCTACTTCATTACCTGCACCTCCTTCGAAAAGGATTCTTCCGGCCAAATCACGCTCATCCACTGCACCTACGATCCCGCCTCCAGGGGCGGCAACTCCCCTGACGGACGGAAGGTGAAGGGCACCATCCACTGGGTCTCCGCTCCCCACGCCGCGGACGCTCAAGTGCGCCTTTACGACCGGCTCTTCACCATCGAAAATCCCGCGGAGATCGAAGGAGACTACCGGGAATACCTGAACAAAGATTCCCTGAAAATCGTGCAGGGGAAACTGGAGCCTTCCCTCGCCTCCGCAAAAGGCGGCGACCGATTCCAGTTCGAACGGCTGGGCTACTTCTGCGCCGATACCGCGGACAGCAGAGAAAACAAGCCCGTCTTCAACCGGATCGTGACCCTGAAGGACTCCTGGGCAAAGATAGAAAACAAAGGTTGAGGGGATTGGTTTTATCTTCGGGGAAAAGACAAAAACTTTTTGAAAAAAGTTTCTTTTCTTTTCCCCAAACCCCTTATCTTTTTACAAAAACTTTTTACGCGAAACTTACTTGCGGCGGGCCGCAAATAAGTTTCGCCGCCCTGATACAAGAAGGAGGAGAAAAACACTTGATCTTTTGACAAAATAAAACAAGCATGAATTAAGGCAGCTCCCATAATCTACCACACTGTAAATGCCTTGAGTTCCGTAGCGGAAGCAAATTTGTGCCGTGTATTGACGATACACGGTGCATTTCTGTTTTTGTATTCGCTGCGGCGCTGTGGTAGGCGTATGGGAGCGTACGAATCAGGGATGCACCTCTTTTTTTTGAGGACATCCCTGAAAAATGAGCCCCCCGCCCTGCCGCAGGCATGGATCGTACACGGTGCATTTTTGTATTCATATCGTTACGTGCGTCTGTGGTGGACGTGTGAGGATGTATGGATCAGGGATGCACCTCTTTTTTTGAGGACATCCCTGAAAAATAAGCCCCCCGCCCTGCCGCAGATATGGGTCATACACGGTGCATTTCTGTTTTTGTATTCGCTGTGGCGCTGTGGTAGGCGTATGGGAGCGTACGAATC
>JAGAEF010000246.1 GCA_017613255.1 Lentisphaeria bacterium | reverse complement strand
GTTTCAGGCTGTTTTTTCCCGCCGGATACGGGCGCGGGAAGGAAAAAAACGATGTGGACAAGCTTTTTCGTATTGCTTTTCCCCTGTTCCGGCAATATATTATTGCGCGGGAAGGAGAAAGAAAAGCATGTCGGAAATTTTCAAGACCATCTGCCGCCTGGCGGGAACGGCGGTGAAAGATTTTGCCATGATCCGCGAGGGCGACAGGATCCTCGTGGGCTTAAGCGGGGGCAAGGACAGCAACGTGCTCCTTCTGGTCCTGCACCACTTCCGGGAGGTCGCTCCCGTCTCCTTCACCCTGGAAGGGGTCACTTTCGACCCCATGTACGAAGGGATCCATCCGGAAGTGCCGGAAGGATTGTGCCGGAAACTGGGGATCCCCCATCACCTGATCCGCTTCGACATTGCCTCCCTTCTGCAGGAAAAAGGGCTGGAAGAAAAGCCCTGCATGCTCTGTTCCCGCATGAGAAGGGGCAATCTCTACTCTCTGGCAAGGAAGATAAAGGCCAACAAGCTGGCTCTGGGACAGCATCTGGACGATATCTGCATCTCTTTTCTCATGAGTCTCTGCCGGGGCAACGGCTTGAGCACCATGGGACCCAATGTTTCCGCGCAGACCGGGGACGTGCGGGTCATCCGGCCGCTTTCCTATGTGCCTGAAGCGCTGATCGCGGAGTACGCGGCCACCCTGGGACTGCCTCCCGCCGGGGAGTGCAGATATAAGGAACTGCTCCAGCGGGAGGGGGACCGCCCCCATTTCGCGGAACTCCTGCGGACCCTTTCGGAAAGGATCCCCGACGTGAGAAGCAATATGCTCCGCAGTCTTTCCAACGTACAGCTTTCCCACCTTCTGGACAGAAAATACCTTCAGGGAGGCTTTCATGAAGATCTTTGACCGGAAAGCCCATGAGGAGGAGATCAGAGAGGCCCTGCGGGAGGGCGGCACTCTCCGGCTCCTCAAAGCCTTCTTTTTCCCCAAAGCGACAAGAAAATTCCTTCTGCGGCTCACTCTCGTGATCCTCATTTCCTATCTCTTTTTCCGGTTCGTCTGTCTCCCGGTCTATATCGAGGGGGCAAGCATGGTCCCGACCTACCATGAGCGCTCCTTCAATTTCTGCTGGAGACCCGCCTTTCTCTTCCGGGAGCCGGAACGGGGAGAAGTGGTCATTGCCTCCTACGGTTCGAGGGAGGTGATGATCCTCAAGCGCCTCATCGCCAAAGGGGGAGACTCGATCGCGTTCCGCAAAGGGAAACTTTTCCTCAACGGGAAAGAGGTGAAGGAAGAGTATGTTCTTCTCCCCTGCTCCTGGGATCTCCCGGAACGGAAAGTCCCGGAGGACTCCTATTATCTCATAGGCGACAACCGTTCCATGGATATGAAGGAACATGTGTTCGGCGCCATACGCAAAAGATACCTTCTGGGAGCTCCGCTGTGGTAGAAACACCCATGCGCGTGAAAGCATAGCCATTCGAAACAAAGGATAAACGATGTCATACTGGATCCCCTTCCGGGAAAAAGAGGAAAAGGAAAAGGTCAAGCCCGTCATGCTTACGCTGGAAACGGCATGGCGTTTCATGGAAATGGCCGAGGACCTTGCCAAATCGAATCCCGCCCCGAAAGGCGCAGGCCGCCCCATAGGCTTTTTCTGCGGGTTCGAAAAGGCTGAGGAGATTCGTCATTTCCTGCCGCTGGATCCTCCCGGGACGATCCGGATGAAAAGAAAGGATGTTCCTGAAATCATCCCGTCGGAAAAGGCTTTTTCCGAAGAGACGCTCCATTTTCTCTTAAAGGCGGAAGCCCCCTGCGCCATGCCGAACGAGTTTTCCTTCCCTCCGGGAGCCCCCTTCCCTCACCCCGGGACCTTTTCCGTCACGGGAGAACTCTACCCTTCCGGGCCCTGCGTAAGTGTACGCTCCGCCGTTCCCGGAAGCTCCTGCGGGAAATACAGGGTCAAAGGCGCAAGGAAGAACCCCAGAGAGTTCTTTTTCGTCCGGGGAAAGTAGAAACGTTTCAGAAGGAAACCGTCTCCCCCGGCGCAAGGAGCACGAACTTGCCTTTGCGGGAGAGAAGGACGCTTTTGGAGGAAACGTTTTTCACGAAGGAACGGTCCTCCGCCCAGAGCAGAGCGCGGGAGGCAAGCACGTATTCGCAGATCTCCTTGTTGGTGGCGTACCAGATTTTCTTCTCCTTTCCGGCAAGTTTCCGGCAGAAGGTTTCGATCAGGTCAAAGTTGTTGCGATTGACGAACTCGGAGACATGCCCCAGCACCGTAAAGACCGCAAGATCCTCCTTCCCGGTTTCTTCCAGGAATTTGTCCGCAAGCTCCATAAGGTTCTCCTTGTGCATGCAGGTCTGTTCCCAGAGGAGGAAATTTTCCGGAAGGCGGAAGTCATGGGTGGTCTTCGAGCCCCGGGCATAGATGTAGCCGCTTGCGGCAAGGAATGAGAGTACGTCGGAAACTCCCCCGGAGGAGGTCCCGTTGGGGAAGGCGTGTCCGCAGAGGATCTTTTCCGTAAGGGTTTCCAGAACCATCCGGTCCCCGTAGAGACAGAAGGCGGAGGGAGAGGGAGGCAGAGCGGAAAAGGTGTAATGGTAAAGGCCGTGGCCCGCGATCTCGTGCCCGTCGTAAGTGGAAATACTCCACTTTTCCCCGAAAGACTTCATGAGATCCAGCGCCACGCAGGAACACAGGTTGAAGGTACCCTTCATGCCGTATCTGTTCAGGATCTGGACCAGATCCCCGTCCCGCACGTTTCCGTCGTCATAGCTGAAGGAGAGCGCTTTCCGGTACCCGCCGGGGAAAAAGACCGTGCCGTCGGGAAAATCTCCCGCTTTTCCTTCCGGCAGGACCTCCTTTTCGGGCGGCGCAATATGGAAGAGCCTGTCCTCTTCCCGGACGGGATGCAGATGGGCGGAAGAGGCAGCATCTTTCCGTTTCATGAAAAGCGTTTCTCCCGGAGAAAGAAGAAGTTTCCGCCCGTTGGCGATCAGGGAAAGGGGAAGGTGGGAAACGTTTTCCGCCATGCTGCCGTCCACGCTTGTCCGAAGAGAGCGCAGCGCCCTGCAGCGGGAAACAAATTCCTCATCGGTCATGCAGAGGATCCCTTCCGGATCCATGCTTTCCAGAACGGGGAAAACACTTTCTTCAAGAAGCGCTTCCGTGATTTCTCCCGTGAGAAGAAGGGAAAAGAACGCGAATACGCCGCCATAGGGATCGCTCTTGCGGAACGCTGCCAAAGCTTCTTCCGGGACGGCCCCGTTTACGGCCGTATTCTGCAGGAAAAATGGATCCAAAGGAAGAGAACAGCTCCCGGAGGAGGAAGAAGTTGCGGCAAAGAGAAGAGATTTTTTCGAAAGCAGAGCCTTTTCCGCCTCGTCCGGGGCAATTCCCAGCAGGACGCCGGAGCAGAAGGACTTCGTGCACGCCTCGAATTTCTTCCTGATCTCCCCAAGACGCTCTTCCGTAAGAGGACGGGGCTCTTCCGTGAGATCCGGGAGAAGGGAAAGGACCTTCTTGCCCGGAAACTTTCCCGCGTACTCTTCCAGAAGTTCAGGCAGAACGAAACAGGTCGCGGAAAAGTTTTTTCCTTTCAGAAAGGAGAAGAGAAGATCCGGAAACGGTTTCCTCCCCGGCTGCAGACGCACCGTGAAAGCTCTTCTTTTCCAGCCGGGCAGGGTGAGAAAGATCTCCCCTTTGAAAAAGGAGCGGATCTCTTCCCCCCTCTTCCACTCTTCCGGCATTTCCCTGTTGTTCCTTGCTTCCTCATCCATGGCAAATACTCCTTTTTCCAGAGGGTGGGTAAAAAGATCGAAACGTTTACTGCGGGCCGAAGGGGATATTGGCCTCCAGAACCGGATACATCCAGTCCAGAGTCCCGGAAGAAGAGGAGGCACTGTCCCACTGGATGGGGGCAAGATCGTTCCTTCCGTAGGGAAGGAGCTTGTAGAGATCTCCGTCCCGCAGGAAGGTGCAGAAGAGGACCTGCTCCAGCCCTTTGCACTTGGCAATGACCAGTTCCCCGCTTACCGGGGGTCTGCCGCTTTCCACCAGAAGCGTGCTCTCCTTCCGGAAGATCTCGTTGGCAAGGGAGTCGTCCACACGCAGGGCAAAGGCGGTCACTCCGGCAACGGCGTTGAAGTAGAACTGCCTGAAAGAGTGTTCCTGCACGAAGGAGGCCGCCGACCGCACCAGAGGATCGAAAAAGGCCAGCTTCCTCCCGTTGACCATGGGATACGCACCCGGCTTGCCCCCGTAAGGAGCACGCTCTTCCCGGATCAGGGCGGTAGAAAGTTTTTCCCCCGCGTCGGAAGCAAGAGCGGGCTGGGCGAAATAGGGCTTGAGCAGCTTCCGGAGGTTTTTCCAGATCTGGCGGTTGATGCTGGAGGTGCGTCCCGTCTTCCAGAAGAAGACCGTGCTGTGGGATACTCCCAGAGCCTTGGCGAACTTGTATATGCTGCCCGTATCGCTGATGGCGCGGTCGAGAGCATCCAGAATTTCCGGTGTGATTTTCATATCTTCTCCTGTGTTCCTGTTCCCTGCCCCTTGTCCGGTCTTTCCCGTCTCACTTAAGATAGCATAAAAATCAGCCCTGTCAAACCCGGAAATCCGAAAAATCCCTTTTCTTCGTTTTCAGACGATGCCGAACGGACCGGAAGGGGATTCACCGGTTGAAAAGGATGGCAAGAAGGGAGAAAATCATGGTGAAATACCATGCCTTCGTGCGTTTTTCCCCCAGAAACACCGTGGAAAGCAAACCTGCGGTCAGAATGGAGGAGGCATTGTTCAGAGCGAAAAAGAGGACCGCCGGGGTCCGAGGCACCACGAACAGAGCCAGAACGAAGGAACAGACCCCGCACACGGTGACGATCCCGCCGCCGATCCAGGCATATTTGTTGAACTGCCACGCTTTGGCAAGCGTGAGATCCAGAGAGGAGGAAAGTCCCAGAAAGAGGTAGGTAAAACACATGATGAGGTTTCCGTTGCTTTCCAGAAGACTTTTTCCCGTTGCCGGGTGAAGGTTCACGGATCCGTATTTCAAGCCCACGTTCAGTAAACTCATGCTGAGAAGAATGGCAAGGAGGAGGCCCGTATAAACGAGATTTTCCCGCAGGGAGCGTGTCTTTCTTTCTCCGGAAGGGCTGGAAGCGCTGCAGGAGGCGGAAATGATGGCGCTTACGGTAAAGAAGAGGGCGAAGAACTGCCACAAGGAGATCTTTTCCGATAGACAGAACCCCGAATAGAGGATCACGGGAACGAAGTTCAGAGACTGGGCGCACCACGCGGGGGAGAGAGGCCCCAGCTTCAGCGCGGTGCGCAATAGATGCACGCCCCAATACTGGGTCACGCCGAAAAGGGCGCCGCCGACCACGGTGAAGAGACAGAGGTTTTTCCACTCTTCCCACCCCAGAAGCCCGAAAACGACCGTGCCGAAGAGGGCAAGGAAGGCCGCAGGCTGGATGGGCCGCACGTTCCCCTTCCCTCCCAGCTTGTACCCGATGCCGCACGCGCCGATCAGCGCGCCGGAAAGAATGCTCAAAAGGACGAACATATTTCCTTTCCGCTCCGAACGTTCAGTAGCCGAAGGTCTTGGAAGCGTCCAGCTCGATGACCTCCCCGTACCTGGCAAGTTTTTTCCTGTCCAGAGAAGAGACTTTGCCGGAAATATAGACATCGAAGGAGCCTTCGGCGATCTCCTGAAGGAAGAACTTTTTCAGGTCGTTAAGGGTAAGTTTGCGGATCTTTTCCAGAAGTTCGGGCCTGATATCGCCGGGAAGCCCCTGCTTGCGGATGCCGCGGTGGAAGGCATAGAGATCCCCGTAAATGCGCTGGGAAACAAGCTCCTTGATGACGTTTTCCTTTGCCGTTTCGAAGGCCACGGGCTTTTCCGGCATGGTGCGCAGAAGCTGGAAAAAGGCATCCGCGGCCTCGAAGAACTTGTCCGGCTGCAGCCCCGCATAGGTGGCGAAGGCGTTGTGTTTTCCCTTTTCGCTTGCGGTAATGTAGAAGGCGCCTGCGCTGTAGGCCAGCCCCCGGGCCTCCCGGATCTCCTGAAAGACCACGGAATCCAGTCCCCCCGCCCCGTAATACTGGTTGAAGAGTTCGATGAGGGCCAGTTTTTCCGGATCGAACACACTCATTCTGGACCGGATGCCGAAAAGCAGCTGTACCGAATCGAAAGGCAGGAGATAGACTTTGGGTTTCCCCGGCGGAAGAAGAAGGAACTCTCTTCTCGGGGGGATCGTGAGTTTCCCGGAAGAAGGTTTTTTCCCGTAGAGATTTTCGAAGACCGCCCTGTCCAGTTCTTCGAAGGTGTGGGGGCCCACATAGCTCATGACCCTCCCGGAGCTTTCCCGGAAGCCCAGGAACTTCTTCGCCTTTTCCACGAGGAAAGCCGGCGAAAGTTTCAGAAGCTCCTCTTTGGAGAGAACGGATGAGTAGAGGAAGGGGTTGTTTTCCCTGTCCCCGCCGTAAGCGGCATACATGTTCAGGGAGCGGAAGACGTTCCGGGGATTCTTTTTGGCCTCCTCCCTTGCGGTAAGCAGTCTTGCCACATACTGTTTGTAAGCCTTTTCGTCGGGCTTCACGTTTTCCATGAAGTGGCGGACCGTTTTCAGCGCGGGAATGAGATCTTTCCCGAACCCGGAAAGCACGATCCCGCACTCCTCGTCCCCGCAGTAGGTGGAAAAAGTCGTGGCGGAACGGTAAAAGATCTTTCTCAATTCATCCGCCGAATACCGGTCCGTCCCCAGATAATGGAGGTATCCTGCGGCAATGGGCAGAACCGGATCGTGACGGGCCCCCGCCTGCCGGATCATGTTCAAAGAGTAGAGACGGTCGTTGGAGGGGGCCTTCCGGTTGCTGAGGAAAATTTCGTACAGATCTTTCCCGTAAGAGGACTCTCTGAAGACGACATCCTTTGCAAAGTCGATCCTTTCCACCATGATCTCTTTCCCGGGAGGCATGGAGAGCAGTTTCTTTGCAAAATCGGAGATCTTCTCCCCGTTGAGGGCCACCTTGGTGATGGGCGGCTTTTCCATCTTCACCCGGTTGGGCGGTGTCCCGGTCCGCTTGTAAACGGTCACATGATGCCCCAGGGAGGAGGCGAATTCCATGATCTCCTTCCTGCCGATGCGGGAGGCGTCCTCGATCTACTTGAGGACACTCAGATAGGATTCCTCCCCCACGAAGGAGTCCAGAAAGGTCCATGCCGCCGCTTCCGGATCGTCTCTGCTTTCTTCGAAATTGCGCCGGTAGTTGGCAATGACGGCGGGCAGAAGATCCTTGTCGAACTCCCCTCTTTTCACCTTGTCCAGTTTTTCCAGAAGCAGTTTTTCCGCTTCCTCCAGCGTTTGCCCCCCGACGGGACGGGCCCGAAGCGTGAACAACGAGTGATCCCGCATGGCGCTGAAGGAGGCGGAGGCGGAAAGAACCTTCTGGGCCCGCACGAGCTCCGTATCCAGCACGCCCGCGGAGCCGTTGGAAAGGACCTTGGCAAGAAGGGAACCGCAAAGCTCGTTGTGCTTGCCCTTTTTCACCCGGAAGGCGATTGCCACGCTCCGGGCGTCCGGTCCGGTGACTTCCGCAGTGATGTTTTTCTCCAAGGGTTTTTCCTCCGGGAAATTCCGTCTTGGCGCCTTCCCCGGGGGAAGGAAGGAGAAGGAAGAATCCACCAGACGGATGCACTCTTCGTAATCCAGATCCCCGGTGAGGGCAAGGGCCATATTTTCCGGCACATAATACTTTTTCACGAACTCCTTCACAAGCCGGACGGAGGGCTCCTTCAAATGGACGGCCTTGCCGATAAGGGGCGTCCAGCCGTAGGGATGGGTGGGGAAGAGCTTGGAAAGGATCGTCTCGTACAGCACTCTTGCGTCGCTGTCCTGCCCGTGGTTGAACTCCTGATACACCGCTTCCAGCTCCGTGTGGAAAAGCCGTATCACCGGATTGCGCAGCCGTTCCGCCTCCAGAAGGAGAAAGCGCTTGAGTTCGTTGGAAGGGATGTTCACCACATAGGCGGTAACGTCCGTGG
>JAGAEF010000245.1 GCA_017613255.1 Lentisphaeria bacterium | reverse complement strand
CGAAAAAACACGGCAGATGTTTCCAGCCGGGGCTGGGGAGACTGGGAATGCTATGAATGCCATAATACTGTCCCACGGCATCGCAACGCCAGATCGGCTGGGCGGCAAATATCCCCACATGGCACTGCGATGCCAGTTCGGCTGCCAGGCGAGGCACAGTGTGCCGAGCGCGCAGCGGGAGGCGAATGGTTCGCTGGGCAACGACCTAGCGAACGTCTGCAAAGCTTGCAGGCGTAATTCGCCGGGAGCGAGCACTAAGCGGTTTTCCGGCGGTGTTTTTCCGCCGGAAGGCCGCGCAATAACCGTAAAAGGAAACTACCCATCCACCTGACGCTTCTGTACTCCGGGACCTACCCATCCACCTGACCTTTCTGCATGAAAAAACGAGGGGGTTCAGGGGGAGAGAAAAAAGCGCAAGCGCGTTTGTCTCTCCCCCCTCGAAACCGTTTCGGCTGGAAACGCCAGCAGTGTTTTTTCCCATTCCCCGAAACCGTTTTGGCTGGAAACGCCAGCGGTGTTTTTTCCGCCAGCCCCCTGCCCATTCGGCTTATCCGGCCTATTCCCCATCCCCGGCAGGAAACACCGGGTGTCTTTCCCCTTTTCCCTCTTTTTCCTTCCCGTTTCCCGGGAAACGGCTTGAAAAATCCCGCGGAAGGTGTATCTTAAACCACAAGGAACAACAACCCAAAACAGAAAGAAAGGATTCTGCCATGAGCACTCTCGAATTCGGCTATTCTCAGGAAGACATCACTCCCGCGTACGGGGTTCCCCTCTGCGGGTATCTCAATCCCCGCCCCAACAAGGGCGTGTACGACCGTCTCTCCCTGAAGGCGGCGGTTTTCCGCACCGGCAAGGAGCTCGCCGCCATCGTCTCCTATGACCTTTGCGAACTCACCTCCAAGTTCTTCAACCAGCTGGAGGAGGAACTTGCGGAAGAGGGCTCCCCCCTTGCCGGGAAGGTGCTCTACTGCTGCACCCATACCCATACGGGACCCTATACCGCCCCCATCTTCGGCTTCACGCCCGACAACGCCGCCATGGAGGATCTCGCCCAGAAGACGGTCTATGCCCTTGCACAGGCCTATGCCTCTCTTGCCCCCGCGGAACTGTTCGCCACGGAAACGGAGTGCACCTCCCTTGCCTTCAACCGCCGCTACATCATGAAGAACGGCAAGACCGTGACCAATCCGGGCAAATGCAACAAGGACATCGTCCGGCCCGAAGGGGGGATCGATCCCAGAATCATGCTTCTGCAGGTGCGGCAGGATGACCGGCCCGTGCTTCTTATGGCCAACATTTCCAACCATGCCGACACCATCGGCGGCGATCTGGTTTCCGCGGACTGGCCCGGGCTCATGGAAAACTTCATCCAGAGAGAGGTGGGGTACGATCTTCCGGTCATGACGCTTATCGCCCCGCAGGGCAACATCAACCATTTCGACGTCTCCACCAAGGCCAATCAGACCTGCTACGAGGAAGGCAAGCGCATCGGAAGGGGCTATGCCGCCGCCGTGCTCAGCGCGCTGTACAAGATGGAGAAGGTCAAAGACGTCTCCATCCGGACCGCCGCGCGGGAATTCGATGCGCCCTATATCAAGCTCACCGACGAGGAGTATGCCGAGGCCAAGAAGGTCTATGAGGAGAACAAGGATGCCGTCATGGAAAGCGGTCGGGACATCACCAGCGAAGACATCGCCAAGGGCGTGCCCTTCGTGAAGAAGTTCTTTGCCCAGAAGGCCATCGGCTGCCGGGAAGATCCCATCCGGGAAAAACGCCTGGAAAAGCAGATGGTGATCGCCTTCAGCAACGAGATCGCCATCGTCTCTCTCCCTGCGGAACCCTTCGTGGAGATCGGTTACGCCATCCGGGAAAAGTCGCCCTATCCCATGACCATTCTTGCCGCGCTGGGAATGGGGGAGATCGGTTATGTGGGACTGCCTCAGCATTACGGCAACGGCGGGTATGAGACCAGTCCGGGCCGCGGACTTGCCGACCGGACCGTGGGGCAGGCCATGATCGACAACGCCCTTTTCCTTCTCAACGGGAAGAAATAAGGCGTTGGGAAAATCAGGGAAAATCGTTACGGGCAGGTGCGGCCTTCGGGAATAGCACCTGCACCGTATTGCGTACTTACTTTCCGGGGGCGAAAAAGGTAATCTCCGAGCCCCCTTTGACGAGGAGAAGCACGGGAACGCGTTCCTCTTTCAGCAGGACCTTTCCCGGCTCCTCCGCGGAAAGATCCAGCCAGAGCCCGGAACGGAATCCCTTCTGTTCCGGGATGCGGACAAGATCGTAAGAGAAAAAGCGGCAGGGGACCTCCAGGGAAATGTTCCTTCTTTCCCTTTTCCCCACGGCGGGATATGCCCGGATCCCGGAAGAAACGAGCCATTTGCTCAAGAGAAGCGCTTTCTCCTTCCCTTCCCGTTTTTTCGCCTCATGGAAAAGGCGTTTCACCTTTTCCCCGGGGGAAAGGCTTTCCGTTTTGCCGGAAAGGATGGGGGGAGGGGGCGGGATATTTCCCGCGTTTTTCTCCTTTTCCGCCAGAAGAAGGTCCCCCAGCTCCTGCCAGGAGGAGAGGGCGGAGGCGTAGAAACGGGCCCGTTCGTCGCCTCTTTCGCTTTTCTGCGGGGCGAGAAAAGCCAGCGTATAGGCGTTCCTGCCCAGTTTTCTCATGAGGGGAAGCCTCCCCATGCAGGGAGGCGTCATGCCGTGACGGATCTTTACTTCCCGTGCGGCGGCTATGGTGAGAACGGTCCTTTCCACGGAATAGGCCCGGTCGAGAAAAAGTTCCAGAAAGAACTCCTCGCGTTTTCGCGGAGGGAGAACACGGGAGAATTTGAGGATGAAAAGGGAGTTCGCCGGAAGATCCGGTTTTCGGGGATTGTTGGCGTCATGGTAGGATCCGTCGGGGAAATACTGTTCCACATAGCACACTTCCGGCAAGGGGAGGGGGAATGTGTCCAGCTTCCGGTTGAGGAAGAATTCCAGCGTTTCCGCAATACGGCAGGAGTAATCGGCATAGACTTCGATCTCCAGCTTCTGCCGGGTGCAGACCATTGCCTCTTCCGGGTGCTTTTTCGCGAGTCTCCCGCTTTCCTTGAGTTCCTTTGCGATCTCTTTCCTGCCGGGACGGATGTAGGGGGTCTTGTTTTCCCTCTGGGCGGCGGCGAAACCGCAGTAAAGGAAGACGAGCAGCGCAAAGAGCGTTTGAAGCAGGCGGATGAAAAGGCAGTTTGTTTTCCGGCAGTTCATCTCAACGGTTCTTCATCATTGCCGTATAGGTGCCGTAATACCGTCCGGACCGGGGATTTTCCCTCTTCTTTTCGGTTCGGGTGCTTTGGACCGGGCGGGAGACGGAAGAAGTGTGCGTACCGTTGGAAACGGGTTTTGCCGGGGGGATGCTTTTGGCCGGAGAGGCGCCTTTGCGGAGTCTTTCCTCCTTTGCCTTGCGTTCCTCCGCCCAGAGCCTGATCTTGGCGGCCATGACCTGTTTTGCGGCAAGTTTTCTTCTGGCGTCATAGAGTTCCGGATCCACATCCGGTGGGACGTTCCAGTAACGAAGCGACCTTTCCGAGATGCTCCGGAAGTAGGGGCCTGTGACGCTGCCGCCGTAGTAGGTCTTCCCGGAAGGCTCGTCGGCGGTGACCAGAAGCACGAATTTCGGATTGTCGGCGGGTACGAATCCCACGAAGGAAGCGATATGGTTCCTGCTGGAATACCGGCCGTTGATCACCTTCTGGGCGGTCCCGGTCTTGCCCGCCACATAGTAGCCCCGGACCCCGGCCTGAACCGCCGTGCCCCCCGGTTCGGTGACCAGCTTCATCATCTTTACGATCTCCTTATGGGTCTCCTTCCTGCGGAAAATGCTTTTTGCCTCCGGACGGGGAGTCTTGTGGACCTTGCCGTCCGCCGTTTCGATGCGGTCCAGAAGCCGCAGGGAGACGGGGTGTCCGCCGTTGGCAAGCATGCAGTACCCTCTCACGATCTGAAGCGGAGAGGCGGCCATTCCCTGCCCGATGGGGATCCTTGTCAGGGAGACTTTCGCCCATCTTTCCACCCTGGGGTAGAGTCCCCTGGATTCGTTGGGAAGCTGGAGCCCGGACCGCTGTCCGAAGCCGAAGGAGCGCAGAGTCTCGTCCAGAGCGTGTTTGCCCATGAGCACGGCGATCTTGGCCGTCCCGATGTTGCTGGACTGCTTGATGATCTCGCTTACGGTGACCTTTCCCACCCTGTGATCGTCCTTCAGAGGGTATCCCCCGTAATGCCAGCGCCCGTTTTCGCAGTCGAAAATGGTGTCCGGCGTGACCACTCCCCGGTCCAGAGCCCCCGCCACGGCAAAGGGTTTGATGACCGAACCGGGCTCGAAGACGTCTTCGGCCATGCGGTTTCTCCAGCAGTCGCTTTTCATGCTGGAACGGTCGTTGGGGTTGAAGGTGGGTCTCTGGGCCATGGCAAGGATGTCCCCCGTGTAGGGATCCGCCATGACGGCGTAGGCGCTTTTGGGGTTGTGCTCGGCCATGAGTTTGTCCAGTTCGTCCTCCAGAATGGACTGGATGGGTTCCCGGATGGTAAGGAAGATGTTGGAACCGTCCTTTTCCGGGATCTGCTGGGTGACCCCGCCGTAAATGGGGATCCCGTCTCTGGTCCGGTCGAAGGTGAGTTCTCCGGAGACGGATCTCATGTTCTGTTCATACTTCTTCTCCACTCCGGTGACCCCGGTAAGCTTTCCATTGTTTCCTCTTGTGGAAAGCCCCAGAATATTGGCAAGCATCCCGTCCTTGGGGTAATACCTGGCGTATTCCGTTTCGAAATGGACGAACTTCATGTTGGCGGAAGTTATGTTCTGCCGGTGCTGTTCGAACTCCTCGTAGGGGATCTTCGTTTTCAGCAGGAAGTACTGGCAGGGAATGGTGATCTTTTTCCCGTCCTTTTCCAGGAGTTTGGTCCGTCTGGAAAGCCCCCTGAACACCTTGTCCCGGTCCAGGGAAAGCTCCTTGGAAAGAAAGTCCGTCGCCGCGGAAAGGTGTTTGAGGGGGACGGCGGAAGGATCCGCAAAGATGATGCCGTAGGGGCGGTTCCCCACCAGAAGATAACCGGAATAGTCGAAGACTTCTCCCGTATTTCCCGTGGTGACGACCTTCTGGGTGTACTTTTTCTTCCCCTTTTCCAGAAGCTCCTCGTGCCGCAGGATCTGGACCTCGTACAGGTGATAGACCAGATAGGCGAATACGCCTATGAAAAGGAGAAACGCGGCAAAAACTCTTACGCTCATGCTTTTGAAATGGGTCATTTTCCGTCTCTCCTTTCCGCTTCTCTATGTTGTCTTTTTATGATGCTTTTGTTCCCTCAGAATACGGCGGCGACTTTCGCATTGTCCTTCCTGCCGTCCTTCTTCTTTTCTCTGGCAGTGACGGAATAAGGTCTCGCCTCTTTCCCCGCGGGGGCTTCCGCATAGTCCGCAGGAGTCCTGCCTGGCACGTACTTGGGCTCCTGCAGAAGGGCGACATGCTGGACTTGACTGTAGTCCGCCGCCCGCAGACCCAGTTTCGCCGTCTTCTTCTGGATATAGGGCCTTGCGGAAAGCTGGGCCTTCCGGTTGCGCAGATTCATGGTCTCATGCTTGATGGCGCGGATCTGGGCGTCGATGCGTCTGGCCTCCTTGTTCAGATCCTCCGTCTTCGCCTTGTAGACGACTCTTATGGAGTGCGCGCCGAAGATGAGAACGGCGATCAGAATGATTTTCGCCGTAAGCGCCCACACCCAGCCTCCGCTGCCTCCGGAAGCGCGGGTCTGCCTTTTCTCGTCGGGAAGATCCTTGTGTTCCTTGAGTCTCGTGAATCTGTTCATGCCTCTGCTCCTCTCGTTATCCTGCCTTTTTTATGCTTTCATTTCCGTATTTGCTTCGTTCGAAGTTCTCCATGCCGCCCGCAATTTCGCGCAGGCGGATCGATTGTTGCGCTTTCTTTCCTCTTCCCCCGCCGTCAGCGGCTTTTTCGTGGCATGTTCCAGAAGCGGCTTCCAGGAACACACGCACACCGGGAAGGAGGGCGGGCAGGTGCAGGG
>JAGAEF010000244.1 GCA_017613255.1 Lentisphaeria bacterium | reverse complement strand
CTCTATTACTTCACCGCCGAGACACTCCGCAACACGCTGGAGGAGAACGGGTTTGCTGTTTTGCAGGAAGAGAATGTCTTTCACTCCTACATTCTTTCCATGCAGGTGAAAAAGAAGCGCGCCGGGGAAAAATTATCCCCATCCCGTCCGGAAAAGACGTATGAAAATTTTTCTCTGGAGGGCATGAAGGAGGCGGAAAAAGCCTTTACGGAGGAGCTGGGAAAGATCCTTTCCTCCACCTCTTCCTGCGCCGTCTGGGGGGCAAGCCATCAGACCTTTTCCGTGCTTGCCTTTCTCCGTCAGCGTTTCGGAGAAGCGTTTTTAGCCTCCAAAATCCCCTTCGTGGCGGATTCGGCCCCTTTCAAGCAGGGGAAGATCACGCCTGCCACCCATATCCCGATCGTTCCCCCGGAAAGGCTCCGGCAGGAGAAAGTCGGGGCCCTTCTCATCATGGGCGGCGGCTATTCCGACGAGATCTTCCGCATTGCCAGAGAGGAAATACATTTTCCCGGAAAAATCTATATTTTGCGGTCCTCCGGGCTGGAACAGTCGCAGTAAGGGGGCTTCATGGACGAAAACATCCTTTCGGAACTTAAGAAAGACCCGGGAAAGAAGATCGTGATCTTCGGCGCGGGGGCGGGCGGCCGCGTCGTCCTTCAGGAGTGCGCCAGAAACGGCTTGGACGCGGCCTATTTCGTGGACAACCGGAAAAAGGGCACCTCCTTCGAAGGGAAGGAGGTCAAAGATCCTTACGACCTCATGTACGAAAAGGAAAACACTCTCCTCATTCTCGTTTCCGCCTGCCGGGAGTCCCTCTGCCGGGAGATGACGGAACAGCTGGAGGGAATGGGGTTTTCTTCCGGCAAAGATTTTTTCATCCCGCAGACCGGACGCAATTATGCGCCTCTCACGCTTTTCGATCCCCTTCTGGGTTACGGAAGGATGCCGGAAAAGGAGGGAGAGAAGGAAGGATTCCGGATCACGCCGGGAAGAAGCAGGAACGCCCCCGTCATTGCGGTTCTGGGCGGCTCCACTTCCGACCCCACCTTCGGCAATATCGTCTCCTGGGTGGAACGTTTTGCGGAAAAACTCCGGAAAAAGGGATTCGATTACACCGTCTGCAACGGGGCGGTGGCCGGGTACTGCGCCAATCAGGAGCTTCTGAAATTTCTCCGGGACGTTCTTCCCCTCTCCCCGGAACTGGTCATCACCATGGACGGCTTCAACGATGCCTCCCAGCCCCGGACGGAGGAGCACCCCTTCTATCACCCGTACCTTGCCGATTCCCTGAAAAAACTCTTCGAAAACGGGAACGACTCTTCTCTGGAGATCAATGGGAAGATCGGGCGCATGACCTTCGGCGCGCCGGACAGGGCGGAACGCCCCGCTTTTTACTTGAGAACGCTGAAAGCCCTCCACGGGGCGGCGGAAGAAAACGAAGTCCGGCATGTGGGCTTCCTTCAGCCTGTCTCCTCCATGGAAAACTTTTCTGCCTTTCCCGTATCGGAATCCGTCAGAAGTTTCTATGACGCCGTTCTGGCGGAACGGCCCGGTTTTCTGCTGGACGCTTCCCGGATCCTTCAATGGGTCCCTGAGGCCTATATGGATTACGCCCACTACAGCGAAAAGGGGAATGAGGCCCTTTCCGATTTCGTCCTGAAAAGCGTGGAAGGGTTTCTCAAGTTGCCGGAGGGGAAAAAATGAACATTCTGGGCGTTTCCGCACTGTATCACGACAGCGCCGCCTGCCTTGTCCGGGAGGGGGAGATCCTTGCCGCCGCTCAGGAGGAGCGGTTCAGCCGGATCCGCCACGACCGGAGTCTCCCTGTTGCCGCCATGGATTACTGTCTGCGGGAAGGAAAGCTTTCCCCCGGGGAGCTGGACGCGGTGGTTTTCTACGACAATCCCTTCCTTGCTCTGGACCGGTTCTGCGCCAATCTTGCGGAAGAAGCCCCCGACAATCGGGAACTTCTGGAACGGTCCTTTTCCTCCTTTTTCGGGGACAAGCTGTGGATCCACGAGCAGCTGAAAAAGGCTCTGGGAGGGACTCTGGGAAAACACGGAAAGCTTCTTACGGTCCCCCACCATTATTCCCACGCTTCCTCCGCCTTCTATCCCTCTCCCTTCGAAGAGGCCGCCATCCTCACGGTGGACGGGGTGGGGGAGTGGGCCACCACCTGCATCTTCAGCGGGGAAAAGGACGGAACGCTCACTCTTCACAAACAGCTCGATTATCCCCACTCTCTGGGACTTCTCTACAGCGCCATGACCTATTTCTGCGGCTTCAAGGTCAATTCCGGAGAGTACAAGCTTATGGGACTTGCCCCCTACGGAAGACCCGTTTATTCCGATCTCATCCGGGAAAAACTCGTCTCCATCCGGGAGGACGGCTCCTTCACCCTCCGTATGGAGTATTTCACTTTCCAGAATTCGCGTTTCATGTGCGGAGAAAAAATGGAGGCTCTCTTCGGCGGGAAGGCCCGCAGGGCGGAGTCTCTCCTCACCCGCAGGGAGATGGATATAGCCTCCTCCATACAGGCGGTGACCGAAGAGATCCTTTTGAAACTGGCAAAGGAGGCCGCGCGCGTCACCGGGAAAAGGTTCCTCGCCCTTGCCGGCGGGGTCGCCCTCAACTGCGTGGCCAACGGGAAACTGCGGAAAAGCGGTCTTTTCGACGATATCTGGGTACAGCCCGCCGCGGGAGACGCAGGCGGCGCTCTGGGGTGCGCCCTCTATGCTTCCGTCAACGTTTTCAGGGAAAAGCGGTTCTTCCGGAAGGGGGAGGATGCCCAGAAGGGCTCCTATCTGGGGCCGGAATACTCGATGGAGGAGATCCGGAGTTATCTGGACGGGATCGGTGCAGACTATACGGTCATGGAGGAGGACGCCCTTGCGCAATATGCGGCGGAACGTCTTGCACGGGGGGCGGCTCTGGGACTTTTCCGGAACCGGATGGAATTCGGCCCCCGGGCGCTGGGCGCAAGGAGCATCGTGGCGGATCCCCGCAGGGAAGACACCCAGAAGAGGCTGAATCTCAAGGTCAAGTTCCGGGAGTCCTTCCGGCCCTTCGCCCCTGCCGTTCTTGCGGAAAAGGCGAAAGAATATTTCGATACGGGGCGTCCGGAAGGGGAGAACTCGGATCCTTACATGCTTTTCACCTGTCCCGTGGCGGCAAAAAGGCGTCTCCCCTTCGATCTGGAATCCTCTCTTGCTTCTTCCGGAGAAGATCTGCTCAAAACGGTCTCCATGCCCCGGTCGGACATTCCGGCGGTGACCCATGTGGACTATTCCGCCAGAGTGCAGAGCGTGGACGGAAAGTGGAATCCCTTCTTCCGCAAGCTTCTGGAGGCCTTCGAGAAAAAGACCTCCTGCGCCTGTCTGGTCAACACCTCCTTCAACGTCCGGGGGGAGCCCATCGTCAATACGCCCGAAGACGCCTATACATGCTTCATGACCACCGATCTGGATCTTCTCGTCATGGAAAACTGCGTGCTGGAAAAGAAGAAACAAAAACCCTTCCGGGGGCAGGACAGGAGGAAAAAATATGCACTCGACTGAGGAAGAAACGCGTTTCCTTAACGAAAAGAACGCCCTTGCCTCCGCGGCGGAAAAGGTGAAAAAATCCGGCATAAAAATCTATCCGGAAAGCGGGGAAGGGGAGGATAGCTTTTTTTCCCTTCCCGATACGGCTCTGCTCCCGGAGATCGTGGAAGAATACGATTTTGTTACGCCGGTCCGGTTCCGGGAAAAAATGGAGGAGATCTGGGGAAAGCGGGGCGCGGAGGCCATGAAGGCCTTTTCCGTGCCTGCCGCGGTTTCCGCGTTCAAGGCAAGACCCGGTGCGGGAGAGGAAAAGAAGACAGACGATCGAAGGGTTTCGGAATACATTTACGAATTTTAGGAAACGGAGAAAAGAATGGGAACGGAAAACTGGACGGAAAAAGAGATGGAGCAGGCCAAGCGGGCCAAACTCAAGCGGGAAAAGCCTGCCGTTTATGAAAAAGTCCTGAAGATCGCCGACCGTCACGCGGCGGGGATCCCCACTCCCATCGTGGATATCGCCTACTCCACGGTGTGCAATCTCAAGTGCCTGCACTGTTCCGCAAGGCGCCTTACTCCCAAGCCCCATAAGCTTACTCCGGAAGTCCTGAAGGATTTCACGGATCAGGCGGATGCTCTGGGGCTCTGCCAGCTGAACCTTTCCGGCGGGGAGCCCCTCTTGTTCAAGCCTCTGGACAAGATCTTCGAAGCGCTCCAGCCGGACAAGTTCCACTTGAGCATGAGTTCCAACGGGCACTTCCTCACCGGAGAAATGGCCAGAAAGCTCAAGAAAATGGGGCTGGACAAGATCAAGATCTCTCTGGACGATTTCGACGAGGCCCTTCATGACGCCAACCGGTGCGATCCGGGGGCCTATCAGAAGGCCATGAAGGCCTTTTTCGCGGCGCAGGAGGCGGGGCTGTCCGTGGTGGTGCAGACGGTGGTCACCCATCAGAACTGCCGCACTTCCCGGACGGTGAAAATGGCGGAATTCTGCCAGAAAAACGGATTTACTCTGGACGTGATGCTGGCCAAGGCCATCGGCGCGTGGGAGGGGAAGCACGAGGTGCTCTGCGACGGAAACGATCTCAAATTCCTCAAGGAGACCCATGACAGCATCCCCGCGCTCCATCTGGACACCTTTCCCACCTACGGCATCGACCGGGGCTGCGGCACGGTGGATTCCACCATCCACATGACGCCCTACGGGGACATCCTGCCCTGCGTCTTCATCCACATCTCCCTGGGAAATATCTTCGAGGAAAGTCTTGCGGACATCCTCAAGCGGGGCAAAAGCATCCGGCACTTCGCCGAATACCACCCCTGCTGTCTTTCCGGCATGGACCGGAACTTCATCAGCAAGTACATGAGCAAGTTCTACGGGAAAGAGATCCCCATTTCCTGGAAGGACGCCTTTACGGAAGAAGATTTCATCCATGAACAGAAGTGAAAAGATCATTCCCTACACCCAGCTCAAGAATACCGGGAGGAAAGTTCTGACGCAGGTCATCCCCCTGCGGAAGCCCTTCACGGTGCTCATCGAACCCTCCTCCCTCTGCAATTTCCGCTGTCTGCAGTGCTTCCAGCGTCTGGGCGGGGAAAACTATTTCACCCGCACAAGGATGAATATGCCCATGGAGCGGTTCGAAAAAGTCCTTTCCCAGCTGAAATCGTGGAAGGGAGAAAAAATCAAGGTCCTGAAACTGAGTCTTTACGGGGAGCCGCTGATGAACCCGGACTTCTGCGAAATGGTCCGTCTTGCGGTCTCTTCCGGCGTTGCGGAACGCGTGGAGACCACCTCCAACGTGAGTTTGCTGGACAGGGAAAAGGCCCGTGCTCTTGTGGAGGCAGGTCTGGATTATCTGCGGGTCTCCATTTACGGCGCGCAGGAGGAAAATCACAGAAGAGTGACCAACTCTTCCTTCACTCCGGCAAGGATCCGGGAAAATCTGCTTGTTCTTCTGGAGGAACGGAAGAAGCGGAATTCCCTCAAGCCCTTCGTGGGGGCGAAAATGCTGGACTCCTTTCAGGAGGAAAATGCCCGTTTCCTGGAATTCTTCCGCGATGCGGCGGATGAACTCTATCTGGACAAGCCTCACACCTGGATCAAGGTGGCGGGCTCGGATTTTCTGGGGGAATACTATGGAAAGGAGCGGGAAAAGGCCGAAAGGATGATGGAAGAGGACGACAATTCTTCCCATGTCTGCCCCATGGCCTTTACCACCATGGCGGTACGGGCCAACGGGGATGTTTCCCCCTGCTGCGTGGACTTTATAGGCGGGACCAATCTGGGAAACATGGAAGAAAAGACTTTGCAGGAGCTCTGGGAGGGGGAGGAATTCCTTTCCTTCCAGAAGCTGCAGCTGGAACGCAGGAAAAAGGAAAACTCCTCCTGCGCCAAGTGCGATATCTGCCGAAGCGCCCATTACACGAGGGACAATATCGACTCCTTTTCCGTGGAACAGCTTCTGGAAGGCCGGAAAAAGCTCAACTGGAAGAACGGAGACAAGTCCCATGCTTGAGGGCAAAAAGATCCTGATTACGGGCGGCACCGGATTTTTCGGGAAGAATCTCTTTTACCACGCCCCCTTCCTTCTGGAAAAGAACAGGATAACGCTCGTCAGCAGGGATCCGGAAAAGTTCCTTGCCGTTTTCCCCCGTCTGCGGGAAAACGAAAATCTCTCTTTTCTCACCTGCGACGTGCGGGATTTTTCCTGCCCGGAACACGATTTCGACGTGATCGTGCATGCCGCCGCCTCCTTCGGCGCGGACGTTTCGGGGGAGGAGACTTTTGAGATCATTCGGGAAGGGACCAAAAAAGTTCTCTCCTTTGCCCAAAAGAATCCCGCATTGCGGAGACTCCTTTTCGTAAGTTCCGGCGCCGTTTACGGCCGCAGACTTACCCAGATCCAGAGCGAAAATTCTTTTCTTGCCCCCTGCGAGCCCTATGGACTGGCCAAAAAGGAGGCGGAGGAGATGTGTATCCGGTCGGGACTTCCCTGCGTGATCGCCAGATGCTTTGCCTTTGCCGGGGAGTTCATGGCTCTGGACGCTCATTTCGCCGTGGGCAATTTCCTTTCCAGCGTGCTCCATGACCGGGACATCATCATCAAAGGGGACGGCAGCGCCGTGCGCTCCTACATGTATTCCGGGGATCTGGTCAAGCACCTTCTTCTGCTTGCGCAAGGGGATATTCCCTCCGGCAGGATCTACAACGTGGGGTCGGACGAAGCTTTCAGCATCCGGGAGCTTGCGGAAGAGGTTGCCGAATGCGGCGGAAGCCGCCGGAAGATCATTGTGCAGGGGAAATTCCTCCCCGGGACAGCCCCGGATATTTATGTACCCGACATTTCCCGCATCCGGCTGGAGCTGAATACGCCCAACGTGCTTTCCTTGCGGGAGACTCTCTCCCGCACGCTGGATTTCTTCCGGGAAAAGGCGTCCTCGGCGTCCTGAAAAACTCTTCCGTGCATAAAAAAAGACCGGGAAGGTCTGTTACGACTTTCCCGGTCTGCCGTTTCGTATGGCGAAGAATCACTTCGTCCCGTTGATGGCGGCCTGTGCCGCGGCCAGACGGGCGATGGGCACACGGAAGGGACTGCAGGAGACGTAGGTGAGTCCCGCATTGTGGCAGAACTCCACGCTTCTGGCCTCTCCGCCCTGCTCTCCGCAGATGCCGATCTTGAGATGGGCATTGGTCTTTCTCCCCTCTTTGAGGGAGTGCTTGATGAGCCAGCCCACGCCGTCGGGGTCGATGGTCTGGAAGGGGTCGGCGGGCAGGATCTTCTTGTCGATGTAGTCGCCGAGGAATTCGCCCACGTCGTCCCGGCTGAACCCGAAGGTCATCTGGGTGAGGTCGTTGGTCCCGAAGGAGAAGAAGTCCGCCTCCTGAGCCATTTCCCCAGCCAGAATGGCGGCCCGGGGGATCTCGATCATGGTTCCCAGCAGATAGGGGAGGGCTTTGAGCTTGAACTTGGCGGCCACTTCCTTTGCCGCTTCCGCAATGATGGCTCTCTGGTCCCGCAGTTCTTTGGGATCGCAGGTCACCGGGACCATGATCTCCACCTTGCACTGTTTTCCGGCCTTGAGGATCTCGGCGGCGCATTCGAAGATGGCCCGGGCCTGCATAGCGGTGATCTCCGGATAGGTGACGCCCAGACGCACGCCCCGGTGTCCCATCATGGGGTTGTTTTCCTTGAGGGCGTCGGAACGCTTCTGCAGATCGGCAAGCGTGATCCCCATGGCCTTGGCCAGCTCTTTCTGCTGGTCGGCGCTGTGGGGGACGAATTCATGCAGCGGAGGATCCAGAAGACGCACGGTGACGGAAAGTCCTTCCATGGCCTTCATGGTGGCGCCGATATCCTTCTTGACGTAGGGGAACAGCTCGGCAAGGGCTTTCTTGCGCTCTTCCAGCGTGGCGGAAAGGATCATTTTGCGCAGGGCGAAGAGCGGCTTGGCCGCGCCCTGACCGTAGAACATGTGTTCCGTACGGAAAAGCCCGATGCCTTCGGCGCCGAAACTGCGGGCCATCTGGGCATCCGCGGGGGTATCCGCATTGGCGCGGACGCCCAGCTTGCGGAAGGAATCCGCCAGCTTCATGAATTTGACGAAGCGGGGATTTTCCGTGGCGGAAATGGTGGCCACCTGTCCTTTGTAGGCGTAGCCTTTGGTGCCGTTCAGGCTGAGAATATCGCCTTCCCTGAAGGAGAATTTCCCCACGGAGAAGACGCCCTTCTTTTCATCGATCTTGAGTTCGCCCGCTCCCACGATGCAGCACTTGCCCCAGCCGCGGCAGACGAGGGCCGCGTGACTGGTCATTCCGCCGCGGGCGGTAAGGATACCGGTGGCGGCGCGCATGCCTTCCACATCTTCCGGATTGGTCTCTTCTCTCACGAGGATGGTCTTGACGCCCTTTGCGGCAAGCTTCACGGCCTTTTCGGAGGTGAAGACCACCTGTCCCACGGCGCCGCCGGGACCGGCAGGCAGACCCTTGGTGATCAGAACGGCCTTCTTTTCCTCTTTGGGATCCAGCACGGGCAGCAGGAGTTCGTACAGCTGGTTCGGGGAGACGCGCATGACGGCGGTCTTCTTGTCGATGAGTTTTTCCTCCAGCATGTCCATGGCCATGTTGAGAGCGGCCATGCCGGTACGTTTGCCTACGCGGCACTGGAGCATGTAGAGTTTCTTTTCCTGAATGGTGAACTCGATGTCCAGCATGTCATGATAGTGCTTCTCCAGTCTGCTCCGGATGTCGCACAGCTCCTTGTAGATGGCCGGATAGAGCTCCTGCATGGACTTGAGGTTCTTGTTCTGCTCGTTCTTGGTGTCGTCGTTGAGGGGATTGGGGGTGCGGGTCCCGGCAACCACGTCTTCGCCCTGGGCGTTGATCAGCCATTCGCCGTAGAAGCGGTTGTCGCCGGTTGCGGGGTCGCGGGTGAATGCCACGCCGGTAGCGGAGGTGTCGCCCATGTTGCCGAATACCATGCTCTGTACGTTGACAGCGGTTCCCCAGTCATCCGGAATGCCTTCGATCCGGCGGTAGGCGGTGGCTTTTTTGCCGTTCCAGCTTTTGAACACGGCGCCGATGCCGCCCCAGAGCTGCTTTTCGGCATCATCGGGGAACTCGGCCTTGAGGACCTTTTTCACGGTCTTTTTAAAGTCTTCGCAAAGTTTCTTGAGATCGGCCACGGTGAGCTCGGTATCGGAAGCATACCCTTTTTTCTTCTTGAGGGCGTCCATCTGATCGTCCAGCTGCTTGCGGATCCCGCCCTTTTCGGCGTCGGGCTCGATCCCTTCCGCCTTTTCCATGACCACGTCGGAGTACATCATGATGAGGCGTCGGTAGGCGTCGTACACGAATCTTTCATTGCCGGTTCTCTT
>JAGAEF010000243.1 GCA_017613255.1 Lentisphaeria bacterium | reverse complement strand
TCTTCATGCGCTCCGCCGAAAAGAAGAACGTGCCGATCCTTTCCACGATCCTTGCCGTGCTTGCCCTCCTCACCAAGCCCTCCACCGTGCCGCTTCCCGGCGTCATGATCGTCTTTCTTTTCTGCGCGTGGGGGAAAAAACACTCCCTGAAAGAGTATCTCAAAGTCCTGCTTCTCCCGCTTCTTTCCTGCGGAGTTGTTCTTATCGTCTCCTATTTCATCACCGCAAAAAACTTTCCCGGGGGTCTGGAAAAAAATCTTCTTGTCCCCCTCCACAATCTCTTCTGGTATCCCCTTACCGCCGTTTTTCCGCAAGTTCATCCCATCCATCCCCCGATCCTGCAGAAATGGTCCTTTTACTGGAAAACCTTTGCCGGCGGGGGACTTTTGATGGTCCTTCTTGCCCTCTGGGGCTGGAAAACGGGTCTGGGATGGAAAAAGCTTCTGGGGTGGTTCCTCATCATCGGAGGACTCATGGTGCCCGTGCTGGGGATGCTCAACTACACCAATTTCGACTACTGCGACCGGTACAACTATCTTGTCTCCATTGCCGTGACGGGGCTTTTCGTACTGCTCTGCGAAAGGACGCTGAGGCGGCAGCCGAAACTTACGAGAGTTGCGGGAACGGCACTCCTCCTCTTCTGCGGGATCTTTTTCGTGCAAAGTTACCTCTATCTTCCCTACTGGGAAAATTCCGACAAACTCTATGCTCTTGCGCTGGAAGACAAAAGACCTTCCAACGTAAAGCTCTACAGCGTGGGCGCCCATTCCGCCATCGTTACGGGCAATACGGCCATGCTGGGGGAGATCGCCCAACGGGCGTTCCGGGACTGGAAATATTACCCTCCCCTGCAGGGGAAGGCCCTGTACCGTTTCGCCAATTATCTTGCCCTGCACTGCTGTGTGCTGGAAAACGACTACGGCGCGGCCCTCCCCTTCTATAAGGAAACGGAAAGGCTCCGAAGCGGGGAAACCACGGATTTCGAGGCGCGGTACGAAAACGCATACCTGGGGTATCTTTTCCGCAACATGGCGCTGACCGCGGCGTATCACGGGATGCGGGAAAAGGCGCTTTTCTATCTGGACGAATATTTCCGGTTCTGCGGTAAATATCATCTGGAGGGCGTCGGGATCGGCTACTATACGGCCATGGCGCTGAAAGCCCAGCTCACCGACGACAGGAAGCTCCTCCGGGAGGCGTTGGAAAACATCGTGAAGATCGACCCGACACTTACCAGATACCGGGAGGATCTCCGGAGAATGGAAAGGGAGGAAAAGTCTTCTCCCCCTCCCCCGGCGGGAAACCGATAAAAAGATCCTCTATCCGTTCCGGATCCGGAACGGCCGCACGGAATATCGTTCCGTTTTTTCAGTACCACCTGCGGGAGGAGGTCTTTTCCCCGATATTGGAAGGCGTGCTGAATTTGTAACTGCCGTCCACGCCCTCGGTATCCCTGTATTTGGTACTCGAAACATTGCCTGCGGTGCACAGGACGTTGATGCCGTTCAGATGGCGTTTGGCCGCCGCAAGTCTGCCGACCCTTTCGTGGGAGTTTTCGAATCTGCCGTGGCCCCGGTAGTAGGTGTTGCCGCTCTGCCCCACCGCTTCCGTATCGAAGGCCACAGGGACCTTGGAAGGATTCTTTTCCCGTTCCGGCCGGAAGAAGGCATAATATGTGGTATCATTGACGGAGCAGCCCAGAAGGGAATTCCAGTTGAAGGAGCGGTTGGAAGCCTTTCCGTTGGTGCCGTAGGTCCAGCCGTAGCCGTGACAGCCGCCCGCTACGGCAAGTTTCGTGGTATCCGCGGGACAGTCCAGAAGTTTCATCTCTCTTCTGGCAAGATCTCCCGAATAATACAAGGTGGCCCAGGGGGAGTGCAGCCCGTCCGTGCGCACATCCGAGTAGGGAATGGGGAAATACTTGTAGGTAAGAGAGTAGGAGTTGAGGATGAGGCCCACCTGCTTGAGTTTGGACATGCAGGAGATCCCCATGGCCATTTTTCTTGCATTGCTCAAGGCGGGAAGGAGCATTCCCGCAAGGATGGCGATGATGGCGATGACGACGAGGAGTTCGATCAGGGTGAAATCCCTGCTCCCGGAACGACGTTTTTCCGCGGACTTTTTCATGATGTGATCCTTTCTTTTCTTTTATGTTCGACTAGTTTCTGTTCGTTGAGCGGATTTCCAGAAGGAGAATCTCTCCCGGGGCGACTTCCAGAGTGAGACTCCCTCCGGACAAAGAAAGCTCCTTCCCCGAAAAGAGTTCGGCAACCGTGTTCACGTTCAGCTTCGGGAAGGAGACCTTCACCGTGCGTTTTTCCGCGGGATTCACGATTCCGGGGGTGTCGGAAAATTTCGCAATGCCCTTGTTGTTGATGAGGTATAGCCTCCATCCGGTTTTGTTTCTGTTCAGGCCGTACTGGATATCCCCTTCCACTTTCACGGGAAGATTCTCCTCCGAAAATTGACGCAGAACCTTGTCGATCAGGGGGAGTTTCCTGCGGATGACGCCCTCTTCTTTGCTGTAATCGGTCATGTAGTGCTGCAGAGTAGTGAGCACCCGCCCTTTGCCGAAGTTGGAAAGGGTGAGGATGGGGTTGCCGTCCTTGTCCTTTTCCAGAACGGAAGCGTTTTTCAGCTCCGCTTTTTCCACGGTGAATCCGCCGCAGGAAAGGGTTTCCCCGGTGGGCACAAGCCCGCTGAATTCCGCCGGAAAACTCTTGTTCAGGTGTTTGACGTTGATGAGAAGCGTTCCCCCCTTGCGGACGAAGTCCGTAAGGATCTCCGCCATGGCCGGATTTTCCGGATATTCTCCCAGAAGAACGGCGACCTTGTATGCGGGCAGCGCCTTTCTGAAGGAGGTCTGATCCGGGAAGTCCGGGGTGATGGCGTCGAAGATGTCGCCGTAGGGATTATGGGCGAAAACGTACTCCAGCCCTTTTTTGCTGGGGAATCCGATCTGGGGGTCATAGGGCCAGTCCAGAATGCAGGCGTAGAAGGCATCCAGCATGCTGTCGGCATGCGTATAGGGGAATCGCCAGAAGGCCCTTCCGCCCGCCCGGTTGCTGCCCCGGTCATAGTTCACCAGAAGGGCTACGGGCGTATAGGGGACACCCCGGTCCGGATGCTTTTGCACGAAATCATACAGTTCCACGTAGGCCTTGCCCGCTTCCGTAAGATCCAGAGCCTCCCCTTTGAGCATTCTCTCCCACGGGGTCCAGAGGTCGATCTCGCTGAACATGAGGTTCGTTCCGGCAAACCATGTCATGAAATAGGCGCGCCGGATGGCGGAAACGGAAATGCCCCCCGGAGGCGCGTTGGGGGAGGTGCTGCCCTTTTTGACGCCGCCTTTGGTGTAGCCGTTGTGATAGCCCGCCACGTACCAGCCCCAGGGAATGTCGAACTGCCGCGCGGCGCCCCTCGTGAACATCATCTGCCCCTGCCAGCGGATGTTCTGTCTGGTGGTCTCCAGAAGGATGAGTTTGGTGCCCCAGCAGGCGGCCAGATGGTTGATGTTCACCGAACCGGAAATGGGAATTGCGATCGACGGATCTCCGAAGGAACCGTCCACGGCCCGCTTATAATAGGGACGCAGGCGCTTTTCGATCCACTCCCGGCGGGTCTTCACCTCCGGCCATCTCTCCTTGAACTTTTTTGCCTACTCCTCCTTCTGATCCGCCCGGACCTTTTTGGCCTTCACGGCGGCGGGCCACCAGCTGTTGGTGTAGAAAGTATCCAGAATGTGGGCATTGTTGTCCCACTCGGAAAGGACTTTGAACCCCAGGAAATTGGGGTGCGCTTTCCTCCACTCCCGGAACCTGGCAAGCTCTTCGGGGGTCGTTGTGTAGCTCTCCCCCGTCACGAAGGTGATCTTCCCCACGGAACCGCGCATGAGTTTTTCGCTGGTCATCATGAAGGGGACCCCTTTCTCCTTTGCCAGATCGAACTCCGGTTTGTGGGGAAGAAAGACGTCGTAGGTGCCATGTTTGCCGGGTTTGGCATCCGGGGAGAACCCGATCCAGCCCGCCTGCGTGAAGGCGGGCAGCAGCCGGGGCTCCGGGATCTCCACGCCCAGACTCCTGAATTTCTCCTTCACCTCCGGCTTGATGGGAATGCCCATTTCCAGCGAAAGACGGGTGAATACGGAGGCGCGCTTCACGTTTTTCTCCTTCAGGGAGGCGGGGTCCTTGGTGAGTCCATAGAGATTGAGCATCGGCCACCAGTCCTTGCCCATGATCACTTTGAGCTGCCAGTTCTCCGGGACGGGGAAGGAGGTATCCGCAACCATTTTCTCTTCCCCGGCCAGCGAGAGCACCAGTCCCGCAAGTACGGCGATACACAACGATTTTTTCTTCATGGCAAACCCTTTGCTTTTTTTATTTCATTCCCGGGAGATCCCCCGTGAAGGCGTCCGTTTTTTTGAGCTTCTGTCTCTTTTCGTCCCAGTCCGTGGGAACCGTGACGGCCACGCGTCTGGGACGGATGGAACTCTTGCGGCATCCCGCCTTTTTCAGGAGGCTTTCATAGACTTTCCGGTAATCCGAAAGCCGGAACAAATAGAGGGTCGCTTCCCCCAGTTTCCCCTCTTTCAACGCCTTTTTCTTCCGCAGAAGATCGAAAAGCTTTTCCGTAAGGTGGGCGGGGCACGCTTCGCACTCGCCTTCCCGCCAGCCCCAGGTGCG
>JAGAEF010000242.1 GCA_017613255.1 Lentisphaeria bacterium | reverse complement strand
TCTGCGGGAGGGCCTTGTCCCCGGACAGGTCCACCTTCTCCCCCATGACCGGCACAAGGTAAGGGATATTCTTTTCCCGGGCAAGTTTCACGATCTCCCCGATGGAATAGTCCCACTTGTGCATGGCAAGATCGAATACGCCCCAGTGGATGGGCAGGAAATTCTTCCCTTTGAGATCCCGGAAGGCCAGAGGCATTTCCCGGGGGAACATGTGATTGTTGGGCCAGTTTTCGTTCCATGCGTCGATTTCCAGACAGACCAGATCGAAGGGGCCGTATTTTTCCCCGATGGAGGCAAAGTGTTTCCCGTACCCGCTGTCCGCGCCGAAAAAGATCTTCCCCGCAGAGGGAGCATCCTTCTTTTCCGGAAGGGCTTCGAGGATATAGGAGCCCCACAGCGTCCGGTAGCGGTCGCTCCAGCTTCTCCCGGAAAAGTGGCGGGAGGGCACGCAGGTCACCTTAATCCCCGCCACCGTCACGGAGTCGTGCCACCCCAGTTCCCGGATCCTTTCTGGCGCGATCCCCCAGGAGCGCAGGCGCGCCCCCACGCCAAGAGCGGTGACGACGGGAAATTTTTCGAACCGGATCTTCCGGATGAAATCATACTCCAGATGATCGTAATGGTCGTGGGAGATAAGCACGAAATCCAGCTCCGGAAGGGAGTTTAGCTTCAGGGGATTTTCCGTATAACGGCTCACCGCAAAGGGGATGGGGGCGGCGTTCCCGAAGACGGGATCCGTCATGAAACGCTTTCCGGCTAGCTCGAAAACAAGGGAGGAGTGTCCCAGCCAGCGCAGGGAAAAATCGTCTTTCTTCCCGGCAAAGGAGTCCGCCGTAAGCAATACCTTGGGGAGCTCCCTTTCCGGCGCGTTGGGGCTGGCGAAAAGAAACCGGAACATGCCCAGCCCGGCACGTTTTTTCCTTGCGGAGGCGGGAAACATTTTTATGGGCTCCGCATTGACGAATCTCCCGTTGGAATAATAGGGAAGCATGGCAAAACGCTCCTTTTCCTTTTTTCCCGGCAGCTCCCCCATGTTCCGAGAGACGCAGGAGCACACCGCCAGAAGAACGGCGAAAACGGCGGCGAAAAACAGTACGCCTTTCCGGCAGAAGGCGGCAAGACGCCCCTTTTTTCCGCATTCCTTTTCCTTCGATTCTTCCATAAAGTCTCCTTCCGAAAAATTTTCCCGGCAATATACATGCTTACGGGGAAAATTGCAAACATTTTCAAGGCGAAAAGTCTTCAAAAAAGATTAAAAACGCCTGCGCAGGGTGCTGGGAGGGACTTTTTTGTATTTCCGGCACACTCGGGAAAAGTAATAGGGATCGGGGTAGCCGCAGGCTTCCGCCACTTCCGCAATGCGCATTTCCGGGTGTTCCGCAAGGAGCTTTTCCCCGTGCTCCAGCCGCCGCAAGGTGAGGAGTTCCACGAAGGAAGGGTGTCCCTTTTCCCGCAGGGCGTGCGAGAGAGTGGAAACGCTGATCCCCAGAGCCTTTGCCGTTTTCGCGAGAGTAAGTTTCTCCCGGAAGTGGCCGTGGATGTATTCCAGGAGTTTCGAATACAGCGCATCTTCTTCCGGCTGCACAAGTTCGCACTTTACGATGTAATCCACAAGAAGCTCCAGAAGTCCGGAAAGTTTTTTCACCGCCTCGGCGTCATAGTAGGGGAGAGAATTATACGCTTTCCGCAGAAGGGCTTTTTCTTCTTTGGTTCCCGCCTTTTCCAGCAGAAAGGCGGGAAGAGTTCTGCTGCAGCGGTACTGGCCGAACATGAGAAAGCCCAGGACCCCTCCCCCGGGCGCCGCCACGGGCATGACCGCCTCTCCCAGTCCGGCGTGGCAGATGTAGGACTCGCATCGAAAGCTTTCCGCACACTTTTTCTCCATGACCAGATCCAGTCTGCAGCAGTCCTCGTAGGAAAAATAGTCCGTCTGCATCTTCCTGCAGAAGGAAGAGCACTCCTCCCCCCTCCCCCTTTTCAGCGGTTGGCCGTCCCGGTCGAAAAAGACGATGTGCACGTTCATGACCGTTGCGAAATCGTCCAGAAGCTTCTGCACCCTTTCGTTCAAAATCAGGTTGAAAGAGAGGTTTTTTCCCATTTCCGCTGTCCTTTTCTGCAATTTTTTGCAAAATAATCCATCCTTTTGCCTTTTAATCTATTGCCGAAACGGGAAATGTCAAGTATAGTATCTCCCAGAGGACCTTCATCAACCCAAAAGTCAACAGGAGGAAAAAATGGAAAAGGTCAGGATCGGAATTATCGGACTGGGCTTCATGGGAAGCACCCACTTCAGGATCCATCAGGAAAACCCCGACGCGGTCATCACGGCGCTGGCGGATGTGGACGAAAAGAAACGCAAAGGGGATATTTCCTCGGTTGCGGGCAATATCGGGAATGCGGACAACACCAAGCCTCTGGATCTCACCGGGATCACGGTCTACGGTTCCGGATTCGAACTCATCAAGGACCCCAACGTGGACATGGTGGATATCTGCGTACCCACCCCCTATCACGCGGATCTGGTGAAAGCCGCCGTCGCCGCCAAAAAGTACGTCTTTTCGGAAAAGCCCCTCTGCCGGAACCTTGCGGAGGCTTCCGAACTGGCAAAAGTGGTGAGACACGCGGAAAATTTCGTGAACTTCGGGCTCTGCGTCCGGGCGTGGCCGGAATACGATTATCTCTACAGGGAGTACAGGAAAGGCTCCTTCGGCAAAGTCCTTTCCGCCACCTTCCGCCGTCTTTCCCCCTCCATCGCCGGGAAGCACTGGGAGGACTGGTTCATGGACGGCAGACGTTCCGGCGGAGCGCTTCTGGACATGCACACCCATGACACCGACTTCATCGTGCACATGTTCGGCCGTCCCAGGGGAGTGACCAGCGTGGGGAGAAGCATCGTAAGCAGGGCCGACGGGATCGACCACGTCATCACCTTCTACCATTACGACGACGGCACGGTCATCGAAGCGGAAGGCTGCTGGGGCGCCCCCTCCACCACCCCCTTCGAAATGACCTTCCAGGTGATCTGCGAAAAGGCCACCATCCGGCTCATGGCGGAAGGGTTCAAGATCTACTGGAACGACGGCAGAGTGGAGAGCCCCGAGGTGGAGGCCACCACCGGCTGGCACGTGGAACTCAAATATTTCGTGGACTGCGTGAAAAAAGACATCGTTCCCGACCGCTACCAGACCTTCGACTCCATTCTGGACGCCTTCAAGGTCACCATGGCGGAACAGAAATCCGTGGAAGAAGGGAAACGCGTGGAAATCGACTTTTGACTTGGAGGAAAAAATGATCCAGGCAGGTTTTTTCGAGTGCGACATCACCCCGCCGCTGGGCGCGGAGCGTCCGGCAACTTTCTACAAACTGCGGATCGAAAAGTACAGTGATCCCCTCAAGATCCGGGCGCTGGCGCTTTCCGACGGAAAGACGCGAGTTGCCCTGGTCGGTTCGGACAACGTGGGCTGCGGTCCGGTTTTCCTGCGCCGTCTGAAAGAGGCGCTGCCGGGGATCGACGTCATCCACAGCGCCTCCCATACCCATTACGGAGGCAATCTGCGGGACAAGTTCCCCGGCATCGACGAAGCGGACGAGGTTCTCCGGCGTCTGGTGCTGGTGGAAAGCGTGGCCCATGACGCCAATTACTATGAGTTCTGCCTCCGGCAGGCAATAACGGCGGTCACCATGGCCTTCGAAAACCTGCAGGACGTGGACTTTTCCTTCGGGAGCGC
>JAGAEF010000241.1 GCA_017613255.1 Lentisphaeria bacterium | reverse complement strand
CAATGGGACTCGAACCCACGACCATCACGTTGGCAACGTGATGCTCTACCACTGAGCTATGCCCGCACACACATTTCCATAAAAAAAATGGAGCGGGCAATGGGACTCGAACCCACGACCATCACGTTGGCAACGTGATGCTCTACCACTGAGCTATGCCCGCCTGTGATGCGATTAATATACCATCGGACAGAGGAAAGTCAAATCCCTTTTTCAAAAAACCTCAAAAAAACTTCCTTTCCGTTTTTTTCCCCGTTCCCCGCCGGAACACGTCCAATTCTTCCGTTTTTTTCCTTATTTTTTCATAAAAATGCTTCCGAAAGGAAAATTCGGGTTGTCTCTTTCCAAAACTGTGCTATCGTATAACGGGATTTTTAACGGGAAGTGTTCCCCGGGAGTTCCGAAGGAGAAGAGAAGGGGAACACGCTTTCGCGAAACACAGCAGAACCGACTGCAGGAGGTAAAAATGAGAACATCCGTATTGGCAATGGTGCTTGCCGGAGGGGAAGGAAAACGGCTCGCCCCCCTTACCGATCAGCGGTCCAAACCGTCCGTTCCCTTCGGCGGGAAGTACCGGATCATCGACTTTGTCCTGAGCAATTTTCTCAACAGCGGGATCGACAGCATCTTCGTGGTGACCCAGTTCAAATCCCAGAGTCTGGTGGAACACATCATCAACGGCTGGAACGTTTCCAGCGCCCACACCAAGGGCAGATTCATCATCCCCGTCCCCGCCCAGATGCAGACGGAGGACAAATCCTGGTACGTGGGGACCGCCGACGCCATCTATCAGAACGCCCACCTCATCGAGGATTTCAGCCCGGACCACCTGGCCATCTTCGGCGGCGACCATATCTACAGGATGGATGTGAGCCAGATGCTCTCCTTCCACGTGGAAAAGGAGGCCATCGCCACCGTGGCCGCCATTCCCGTGCCCATCGAGGAAGCCTGTCAGTTCGGCGTCATCCAGGTGAACAGTTCCTGGCAGATCACCGGATTCCAGGAGAAGCCCAAGAACCCCTCCCCCATGCCCAACGACAGCACCAAGGCGCTGGTTTCCATGGGGAACTATATCTTCAACGCGCCCTGCGCTCTGGATCTCCTGCGGGAAGATCATGCCAATGCCGCCAGCAGTCACGACTTCGGCAAGGACATCATCCCCTCTCTGGTCCCCACCGGGAAACTTTTCGCCTACAACTTCTACGACAACCGCATCCCCGGTCAGGATCCCAACGTGAAACCCTACTGGCGGGACGTGGGGACCTTGAAAGCCTATTTCGAAGCCAATATGGATCTGCGCGCCACCAAACCCCAGCTGGATCTCTACAACGAAAAATGGCCCATCTACAACTACCATTTCAGTCTGCCCCCCGCCAAGTTCGTCCACAATGAAGAGGTGGACAAGCACGGGCTCACCCGCATCGGCAAGGCCGTCAATTCCATCGTGTGCGACGGCTGCATCGTTTCCGGCAGCACGGTGACAAGCTCCGTGCTCTTCAATTCCGTTTTCGTCCACAGTTACGCCACCGTCCACAATTCCATCATCCTCAACGAAGTGGATATCGGCGAACACTGCCGGATCCGGAACGCCATCATCGACAAGCACAACGTGATCCCCAGGGGGACCACGGTGGGCTACGACAAGGAAGAGGACAAGAAGCGCTACATGGTGGTGGAACTGGGCAAGGATGAATTCGGACAGGATTCCTGGCTCACGGTCATCCCCAAGAACCGTCACTCCCACAGTCTGGACCTCCCCAAAAGCGTGGAGACCGGGAAAAAGTGAGACCGCTTTTCCGGTCCTTCCGCGGCTGACGAAACCTCCCGGAAAAAGCAATGACGGACGAAAAATCGCAAAAAGCGCTCTCCGGAGAGGAGCTCTTCCTTGCCGTGAAAGAGAAGGTGCGGGAAATTCTGGAAGAGGCTCCCTCCTGTCACGATTTCGCCCACACTCTCCGGGTCCTTGCCAATACGGAAAAGCTCATTGCGCTGGAAAAGGCCGACGAAAAGACCGCCTTTGCGGCAAGACTGGGCGCGCTCCTTCACGACATAGCCCGGCCCGAAGAGCTTGCCTCCGGAGGAAAGATCTGCCACGCGCAGGAGGGCGGCCCCAAGGCGGAAAAGATCCTGCGGGAGCTTTCCTGCAGGGATGAAGCCCTGATCTCTTCCGTATGCAGCGCCGTGCGGCGCCACCGCTACCGGGGAAAGGAAAAACCCGAAACACAGGTCGACTTCCTCGTTCACGACGGGGACAAGCTGGATTCCATCGGAGCCGTGGGAATCGCCCGGGCCTGTCACTTTGCCGGCAGGATCGGGGCAAAACTGCACAATACTCAGGAGGAGGCGCTCGCCTCGAAAGCCTATTCCCGGGAGGACACCGCCTACCGGGAATATCTGGTGAAACTGCGGCACGTTCCGGAACGCATGCTTACGGAAAGCGGAAAACATCTGGCTCGGGAAAGAGCCTCCTATATGGAAGAGTTCTTCCGCAGGATGAACGAAAACCGCTGACGGGGAAGCTTTTTACACGTCCTCCCAGCCCGGCTCGATCTTTTCCACAGCAAGCACCGGACGGAAAAGTCCCTCATTCCAGAATCTCTTCCCCGTGATCTTCACGCACCGGCCCTTCCAGCGGGCAAGAGCGCTCTCCTCCCCCTGCAGGTAGGTTCTGACATAGTGGGACTTCCCCGCAAACAGGACAAGGGCGAAACAGGATACGCCTTTTTTCCGCTCCTTTTCCGGCAGAAGGAAGAGAATTCCCTCCACGACGGCCCTTTCCTCGAAAAGCCGCCCGCCCCCCGGCTCCCCGGAAACGTTTTTTCCCTTGTTTGCCGTGTTCGCGGCAAGCTCGCTGCGGAGGCACCAGCAGGAAAGGAAGGGTTTCAGGGGACGGACCTTTCTCCAGAAACCTCCGGGACTTTTCTCGAAAAGACGGACCTTTTCTCCGCCCTTTGCCCTGCCCGCGAGCAGATAAAACGCGCCCGGCCCGGTGCGCACGGGAGTCCCGGAGGCCAGAACCCCGTCCTTCCGGATGCCGGACTGGGGAACCCACACGGAGACCGTCTCCGGAAGGAGGACTTCCGCCCAGAGGAAATGGTCCCCGGGCAGGAGGACAGGAGAAGTCCCTGCGGGAAGCGCGCACAGGATCGGGGCATCGGAGGATGGCCGGATCCGCAGAAGGAGTTTCGCCCCGCTTGCGGCGTCCTTTTCCGTTCCCGCGGAAAGAGCGGAAGAAAGATACGGGAGGAGAAGCGCAAGAAGGACGGGGCCCGTAAAGATCCCCCGTTCCCAAGACCTTTTTTTCATCCGATCCTCCCTTTGTTTCCTGCACTCCATTACAATAGCACAAACTTCCCGTTTTGCAAGAAGACTGGGACTCCCCTTCCGGATAAATGTGAGACAGTTTCCGGGAAAACCGGGACAATTTGTCCCTCCCAAACGTTTCTTCCCCTTTGTTCTTCCTTTGTATTGTTCTGCAAATACGTTCATTGCACCCGGAACGGGCGATTATGGCATAAATATTGCTTTTCATAAGGAAAAACTGGTAAGAAAAGGAGAGCGGGAGGACGTATGCCTACCTACGATTACGAATGCAGGAACTGCAAGAAGACCATGGAGATCTTCCAGAAGATCACCGATGCAAAACTGACCAAATGCCCCTACTGCGGAAAAGAGAAGCTCCACCGCTGCATCGGCGCGGGCTCCGGGATCATTTTCCACGGGACAGGTTTTTACTGCACCGACTTCAAGAATTCCGGATCCGGGGCGAAAAAGTAATTCCCGGCGCACGGAGAATCCGACAAACAGAACAAAGGAGAAGAATATGGCCAAGAAAGACAATCTTCCGTTCAAGACAGAGATCCAGGAACTCCTGCACCTCATGATTCATTCCGTCTATTCCAACAAGGATATTTTCGTGAGGGAGCTTGTGGCCAACGCCGCCGACGCCGTGGACAAGGCAAGATTCGCTTCCCTGCAGAATCCCTCCATAGCCCAGGAATGGGAGATCCGCATCGAGGCGGACGAGGCCAACAACATCCTCAAGATCTCCGACAACGGGATAGGAATGAATTCGGAGGAGCTTGTCTCCAACATCGGCACCATCGCCAAATCCGGCACGAAAGCCTTCATGGAATCCCTGAAGAACAAGGAGGAAAAGAGTGCGGACGCTCCGGAGCTCATCGGCCAGTTCGGCGTGGGCTTCTATTCCGCCTTCATGGCGGCGGACAAGGTGGAGATCCTCACGAAAAAGGCGGGAGAAACCCAGGCGTGGAAGTGGATCTCCGACGGCAAGGAGGCCTTCAGCATCGAAGAGGCCGAAAAGGAGGGACAGGGCACGGTCATCCTCCTGCACCTCAAAGAGGACGCCAAAGAGTATCTGGACTACTGGAAGATCTCCTCCATCATCAAGAAATACTCCGACTATATAGCCTACCCCATCCGCATGACCCATACCGTGAAGAAGGACGACAAGGACGTGGTGGAGGACAGCACGCTCAACTCCATGAAGGCCATCTGGCTGCGGAAGGAGTCGGAAGTCACGGAAGAGGAATACAAGGCCTTCTACGGCCACGTTTCGGGCAACTACGACGAGCCCCTGAAGAGATTTTCCTACAGCGCGGAAGGCATTTCCGAATTCAAGGCGCTTCTGTTCCTGCCCTCCCGCGCCCCCTTCGACTTCAACATGGCCGAACGCAGGACCAACAAGCTGCAGCTCTATGTGAAGAGAGTCTTCATCACCGACAACTGCCCCGGACTGCTTCCCGATTATCTGCGTTTCACCGCGGGCGTGGTGGATTCCTCCGATCTTCCCCTCAACATCTCCCGGGAGATGCTTCAGGACGATCCCCAGATCCACCGCATCTCCACAAACCTCACCAAAAAGATCCTTTCCGAGCTGGCCAAGCTCATGAAGGACGAACGGGAAAAATACGAGACCTTCTACAGGGAGTTCGGCCGTCAGCTCAAGGAGGGGCTCCATACCGACTTCTCCAACCGGGACAAACTCAAAGATCTGCTGCTCTTCGAGACCATGAACCATTCCGACGGCAAGCTCGTCTCCCTCAAGGAGTACCGGGACGCCATGCCCGCGCTGCAGCAGGAGATCTACTACATCACCGGCGACAGCAGGGCCACGCTGGAAAAGAGCCCCCATCTGGAGATCATGCGCAAGCAGGGCTACGATGTGCTTTTCATGACCGATCCCATCGACGAATTCGTCCTTCCCTCCGTGGGAGAAATCGACGGCAAGAAGCTCAAATGCGTCAACAAGGGCGACGTCAAGTTCGATGAATCCATCCAGAAGGAGCTGGAGGAAAAGACCAAAAAGGCCGGCGAGGAAAAGAAGGAACTTGTGGAGTTCATCAAGAAGACGCTGGGAGAAAAGGTCAAGGAGGTGCGTTTCTTCTCCCGTCTCACGGAAAGCGCCTGCTGTCTGGTGAGCGGCGAATACGATCCCAGCGCCTACATGCAGAGGGTCCTGCGGGCCATGGACAAGAACGCCCCCGACGTGCAGAGGATCCTGGAACTCAACGCGGACCATCCCCTCGTTTCCGCTCTCCAGAACCTTTACAAGAAGGATGACAAAAACCCGAAACTTGCCGAGTTCGCCGAAATGCTGTTCGATCAGGCGCTCCTTGCGGAAGGAAGCCCCATAGCCGATCCCATGCTCTTCACCAGACGCGTGGCCTCCCTCATGACTCTGGGCGCTGAAAAAGAGACGGGCGGGAAATAATGGCTGACTACTACCAGATCCTGGAGGTGGAACGGGACGTCACCGACGTGGAGATCAAGAAGGCCTACCGCAAACTGGCCATCAAGTACCATCCGGACCGGAATCCGGGGGACAAGGAGGCGGAACGGAAGTTCAAGGAGATCGCCCAGGCCTACGAGGTGCTGGGCAATCCGGAAAAGCGCCAGCTGTACGATCAGTACGGAGAAGCCGCCTTCCAGAACGGCGGAGCGGGCGCTCAGGGCTTCGGGAATCCCTTCGACATCTTCCGGGACGTCTTCGGCGGCGGCAGAGGCGGGGACAGCATCTTCGAGTCCTTCTTCGGCGGCGGCTTTTCCCGTCAGGACCCCAACGCCCCCGTGGACGGCAACGACCTGCGGTACAACCTCCAGATCGAATTCGAGGAAGCGGTCTTCGGCTGCGACAAGAAGATCCGTTTCTCCCGCAAGGCCCAGTGCGACGCCTGTCACGGCACCGGCTGTGAGGCGGGGACCGGAAGGAAAAAGTGTCCGACCTGCGGCGGCCGGGGACAGGTGGGAGTCTCTCAGGGCTTTTTCACCGTAATGAACGAGTGCCCCAAATGTCACGGGGAAGGCTTCATTGCGGAGCACCCCTGCAAGAAATGCCGCGGACAGGGCCAGCAGACGGTGGAAAGAGTCGTTTCCGTGCATATCCCTCCCGGAGTGGACACGGGGACCCGCATGCGGGTGGCAGGTGAAGGGGAACCGGGCCTGCGGGGCGGCTCCAACGGGGATCTTTTCGTGGTCACCCATGTAAAGGAACATTCCGTTTTCCAGCGGGACGGCCTTTCCATTTACTGCGATCTTCCCATCGACTTCACCACGGCCGCGCTGGGCGGCAAAGTGGACGTGCCCACCGTCACGGGCAAGGCGGAACTGGATATTCCCGCCGGAGCCCAGACGGGAGACGTTTTCACCCTGAAGGGCAAAGGGATGCCCTCCCTGCGGGGCGGCGGCAGAGGAGATCAGTATGTGAAGATCTTCGTGGAAGTGCCCAAAAGCCTCAACAGCGAGCAGAAAGAGGCGCTCCGGAAGTTCGCCGATCTCATGAAGGACAGCAAGGGGACGCGCCCCGTTCAGGAAAGTTTCTTCGAGAAGGCCAAAAAGTTTTTCAGCACCTTCTGTTTCTGATTTTTCGGCTTGTTTTCCCTGAGGAACGCAACGGAAGGGAAGGAACGGGAGTTCATGGATCACAAAACGAAATGCGTCATTCTGCGCAGGATCCCCTACCGGGAAAAAAGTCTTATCGTGCATACCTTCACGAAAGATTGCGGCAGGATCGATCTCATGCTCAAGGGCGGCAGAAACATTTCCTCCACGCACTTTCCTTCCGCGGAACTTTTCCGGCTTTTCACCCTTGAGTTCACCCAGCGCGATTCCGGCATCCGTGCCTCCGCTTCCGATCTCTACAACCCCAAGGTCATGGAATATGCCGGCAATTTCGACGCCGTTGCCCTGCACACGGAAAACTACCTCATGATGTGCGAATACGCGTCCTTCCTTCTGAAACATACCGCAGCCTTCCTTGCCCTGCCGGAAACCTTCGAATCCCTTCTTCTCCTTCTGGACCGCATGGCACAGGGTTCCGCAAATGCTTTCGATGTGAGTGCGGCAAAACTTGTTTTTTTGAACGAATCCGGCCTTCTTCCGGAAAATGCGGGGGAAGCGGGAGGAAACGCTCTTCTGCGGGAGATCCTTGCCTATGCCCTCGATAAAGACGCGGCAAAACCCGCCGTTTCCCCCGGGTACGAAAAGAAACTCACGGAATGGGTGAAAGCCCTCTGCTGTTATCACGGACTGGTCTGAGGATGAATCCGCCCTGCCGCAGACAACGTACGGGAAACGGTTCCGGGCAAAAAAAAACTCCGGAAATCCTGCAAGGAAAATTTCCGGAGCAAAAAACGTTCCTTTTCGGAACCCGGGATCCGGGGGAAACTCCCCCGATCCCGCAAAAAGCTTACTTGGCGATGGTCACGATCTTGCCGCCTTTGCGGGCGGATTCGTGGGCCGCTTCGCAGAGCAGCAGGTTGTGACGCCCGTCGCAGCCGCAGAGACGCTTGCCAGTCTGCACGGAGGCGGCGTGATTTTCGATCAGGCTCTGGTAGATGTTCTTGAAGGAAGAAGGCACCACCGGAGCGGTCTTGCCGTCGAACTTGTCCACATCCATGCGCATCTTGATGATCTCGTCCTTATGCCCGGAAAGCTGGAACATGGTCCCGTAGGAACGGAGCACGCCCTTGTCGCCGTACACTTCGAATCCCAGATTGGTGAGCATCGACTGCAGTCCGCCGCGCATTTCGGAGAAGGCCGCATTCACGCTGCCCTGCGTGCCGTCTTCGAAGAAGAACTTGATGTAGGCGCCGTCTTCGGCTTTGATCTTCATGATCTTGGGATAGTAGACCGCGGCGACCTTGGTGATCTTCTTGCCGAACACGAATTCGGCCATGTAGAAGCAATGGCTGGCCACATCGCCGATGGGGCCGCCCATTTCCTCGATCTTGGAGCAGCGCCAGGTGGCGGCTTCGGCAGGATCGTAACCGTAAGCGAATTCCATATGGAAGCAGCAGTCGTTGACCTTGCCCAGTTTCCCCTTCTGCACGATTTCCGCCGCCTTCTTGTTCCAGGCGTTGTTGACCATCATGTGGTCCACGGTGAGAGAAAGTTTCTTCTTTTCCGCCAGCTTGATGAGCTTGAGCGCATCCGCGGAATTGGTGGCCATGGGCTTTTCGCAGATGACATGCTTGCCCGCCTGAAGGGCCTTCATGGCAAGGGGCACATGGGAAGCGTTGTTGGTGGCCACGTACACGGCGTCGATGCTCTTGTCCGCAAGCATCTCTTCCAGCGTGGGGTACCATTTGAGCCCCAGAGCCTCGGCGGCTTTCTGCCGGGCGGGATTGAGATCGGTTGCGCCCACCAGCTGGGCTTTTTTGAGGGGGGCGAAACGGGAGGTATCGCAGGCGAAACCTTCCTTTGCGACACGATTTTCGGCGATGCCGCCGAAACCGATCAGACCGTAACGAACTTTTTTCATTTGAATCTCCAATGTCCTGTGGGTGGTTGTCAGTAACCAGCAATCAGTGATCAGTTTTCTTGGTTTGAGAATCAAGGGAATTAATCAGCCCCTGAAGCATTTTAGTGATTTCCTTGGATTCGAGAATCAATTTTTTACTGATGGCACGAGGAATATATCCCAGTTCGCGTGTGAGGTAAAGCTGAGTCCGCAGTTCTGCTGAAGAACCTTTGGCAATATAAAGGAAATTGGCAAACTCTTTCACTGTTTTGCGCTCCGCACCTTCAGCAATATTGGAAGGAATTGAAACAGCAGAGCGGGTAATTTGAGAATACATCCCCAGATCTTTGCATGATTTCAATGCGGAATACAAATCAATGCACAGTCGGCAACTTTTTTTCCATACTTCCAGATTTTCAAAATCAGCAGACACCGGTCAAATTCTGTCCCGTCAAAAATCGGTTCCCGAAACAAAAATCCGGCTGGAACAAGATAATGTTCTGAAGTGAAACATATCAGTATTCCCTCCGGATTTTCGAATTGGCATCAAAACCAGTTTTCAGTTCTGCAAAAACGGTCCGGAATTTTCGCGGAACGCGTCTTACCGATAACTGAAAACTGATTCCTGACGGCTTACTTCATGTAGGCTTCCGCGACTTTCTTGAACGCGGCAACGTACGCCTTCATGTGGGTCATGGTGTACACGGGATGCGTGAAGAAGCTGATGGTGCGGTCCGTCATCCAGTTGGCCACCTTGCAGTTGAACTTGGTGTAGTCGATCTTCCGGGCCTTGGGATCCTTGAAGGGATATTTCGCAGTCCCGAAGCCGTTCTGCTTGACATAGGCAAGTTCCTTGTACATTTCAGGCCAGAGCACGCTGTACACGGGCACGCCTTCCGCGGCCACGGCGGCGATGAACTTCTTGGTGTCGATGCCCTTCTTGAACTTGGTGGTATCCAGCACGAAGGGCGCCCACCAGAAGCAGTTCTGACGCTTTTCCGTATCCAGAGGAGCGATCTTCACCAGCGGGTGCTTGCCCAGTTCCTTGATGAGGTATTTGCCGTTGCGGATGCGGTTCTTGAGGTTCCATCTGTCGAAACGCTTGAGTTCGCAAAGCCCGATCATGGACTGGATCTCGGTCATGCGGAAGTTGAAGCCCACGCGTTTGTGGATGTAAAGCTGCTTGCCTTCCATGACCAGAAGGTTCTGCTTGGCCTGCACGTCATATCCGTGATCCCGGAAGGAACGGCATTCCCAGGCAAGATCGTCGTCGTTGGTGACAACCATTCCGCCTTCGCCGCCGGTGGTGAAGTGTTTGCTCTGGCAGAAGCTGAAGCATCCCACGTCTCCGATGGTACCGGCCTTTTTGCCTTTGTACACGCCGCCGAAGCACTGGGCGCAGTCTTCCACGACTTTGAGTTTGTGCTTCCTGGCGATCTTCAGGATGGGATCCATGTCGGCCACGATCCCGTAGAGATGGACCACCACGATGGCTTTGGTGCGTTCATTGATGAGCGCTTCGATCTTCTTGGGATCCAGAGTATGGGATTCATCCACGTCGCAGAAGACGGGCAGAGCGCCGGCCTGCAGAGCGCAGAAGCTGGAAGCGATAAAGCTGTAGGAGGTGCAGATGACTTCGTCGCCGGGGCCGATGTTCAGGGCGCCCAGGGCCACATGCAATGCGGCGGTGCCGTTGGTCACGCTGATGGCGTTCTTGACGCCCAGCCACTTGGCCCAGGCCTTCTCGAAAGCCATACCCACGCTGATGTGTTCTTCCGGCTTGGTGCCTTCCATCTGCCCGGTCCAGTAGTTGACCTTGCCGGAACGCAGGATGTCCGCGACCTTCTGGATGGTGGATTCCTCGAAGCAGGGCCAAGAGGGGAACTGCCCGTTGAAAACCTTTTTTCCGCCGTCGATTGCGAGTTTTTCCATTTTTTCCTCCGTTTGGTTGTTGGATTGAAAATTTCCGTCGGGAAAATTTCCTTTTTTTCAACTCGTTGAAAGTAAATGTACCATTCTTTTTTAAAAGGGTCAACTTTTTTTTATTGCGAAAACTTGTTATAGAATTGGAAATTCTTACTTTTTTGCGAAAAAAGCCGCAGGACGCATGAGGAAAAGTCGAAAAAACACGGCAGATGTTTCCAGCCGGGACGTTTTCGGGGGCTGAAAAAAAACACGGCGGATGTTTCCAGCCGGGACGTTTTCGGGGGAGAGACAAACGCGCTTGCGCTTTTTTCTCTCCCCCTGGACCCCCTCGTTTTTTCATGCAGAAAGGTCAGGTGGATGGGTAGTGCCCGGAGTACAGAAGCGTCAGGTGGCTGGGTAGTTTCCGTTTACGTTTATTGCGCCACTTTCCGGCGGAAAAGCTCGCCGGAAAATGGCTTAGTGCTCGCTCCCGGCTCATCCGCCCACAAAT
>JAGAEF010000240.1 GCA_017613255.1 Lentisphaeria bacterium | reverse complement strand
TCATTCGCCTCCCGCTGCGCGCTCGGCGCACTGCGCCTCGCCTGGCATCCGATCTGGCGTTGTAGTACAAGGTGGGGATGTTCGCCGACCAGCCGATCTGGCGTTGTGATGCCGGGAATACCCAAGCGATGCTTCTTCCTATTGCGGAAAATTGCGACGCAATTTTCTCGAGGGTGAAGGGGCATTGCTCCTTCCCGGGGTTTGGGGCGGGCAGCCCCATATTCTTAGCCGCCCGGCCGAGGTTACGTTGCTGTTCCAGGCGGCACAGTATTCATAGCACTCATGGTATTCATAGCCTCCCCAGCCCCGGCTGGATCATCCGCCGTGTTTTTTCGCTCTGCGTTCCCCTCTTGAGACTTGCAGCTTGCGACTTGAGACTTCAGCGGTGTTTTTTCGCTCTGCGTTTCCCTGCCCCGTCTTGCAGCTTGCGACTTGAGACTTCAGCCTATTTTCCTTTTTCTTCCTGCGGAGGCAGGGGGATCACATACACATCATCCAGATCCAGAACGCTCTCCTTGCCGACGAAAAAGCGGACCGCCACCCGTTCCGTGGGGACCCCGGTCTTTTCCGTTTCCAAGACGTAACTCTTCCAGTCGTCCGTAAGATCGACCATCAGCGTTTTCGTCGTTTTCACCAGATGATGATAGCCTTTTCCCGTCTTGCTGTCGGTGTAGCTGCCCACCCAGAGCTGGGCGCGGCCTTTGCCTTTTGCCCGGAAGGTGATCTTGATCCTGCCTTTGCCCGGGGCGATGAAATACTGGGAAATATACCCTTTTTCCAGCTGAATGTAGCTGTCCTGCGGGTTGTCCTTATGCCATTTCGTCATGCCCACGCTCTTTTCGCCCACGGTCCAGAACTGGGGGACAAGCTGTTTTTCGTCCTCGAATTTCCATGTGCCGTTCCGGTTGTAGCGGGCGTACTTGATGATCTTGGAATCCGGAACGAGGACATTGAAGGAGGCGTTTTTCCAGCCGGCGGGATCCGCGCCCTGGGCCACGCCCTGAATGCGTTTTTCGGTGAATTTGAGGTTGACGAAGTTGGCGGATCCGTGGAATGCCCCGTTGCTGCAGGAGGAGTGTTCCACGTTGGGAGAGGTCTTGTACCCGGTGGTGATGGTATGATTCTTTCTTCCTCTTGCCACATTGAGTTTCCAGGTGGCGCCGCTATAGCACTTCATGCCGATCTCGCTTGCGGGAATGGCGATCTCCAGCACCCAGCGGTCCTTGAGGATCTTCGTGGCGAATTTCGCCTTGGTCTGGAACTCTTTCCGTTTGGCAAAGGAGTGCTGAAGGGCGGCAATGACCTCCCCGTAGGGATTGATGGCAAGATGAAAATATTTTTCCGCCATGTCCGGGAAGCTGTAGAAGAGTTCGATGTGGTCTCCCAGTTTTCCCCAGATCCCGTTGACCTCTTTTCCGGCGATGAGCTGATCCGGATGGGGCTCCATGGCCTCCACGGCGATGTAGAGATGATCTTCGTCGTAGCAGATCTTTACGCCCGTGGGCTCCACTTTCGCGGTTTTCTTCGTGTGTCCGCCGGGCTTGAAATTGGCCAGAGTGTCGGCGTTTTTCCAGTCCTTTTCCTCCAGAACGCCGTCGATGACGATGGGGGCGGTCCGTTTGTAGACGTTGATCTCCCGGAAGTTGCTCAAATATTCCTTTCTTGCCTTTCTCCAGGTGAGTTCGAAGATCTCCTTTGCCTCGAGGATATGTTTGAGGCTTCTATGGTCCTTGTCCTGTTTTGCGGCCTCCACGGCTTTGTCCATCAATTCCGCCAGTTTTTCCTCGCTTCCCGCTGGATCCAGCAGCTTGCCCAGAGGCGCGCCCTGACCCCAGCCCATGCAGCCGGGAGATTCCACGAAATACCTGGTCTGCAGTTTCCGGAACTCTTTGTAGCCGCCCTCCCAGGCCTTTCCGTAGTAGAGGGAGTTGGCCTCCTCATAGAGGGCGTCGAAATCCTGATGGATATCCCACAGGAACTGGGCGGAAAGGTAGCTGGTCTGCCACATGGCCAGGTAGTAAAGGTTCTTCCCGAAGTAGGGGGGAGTGTTCTTCATCCAGCTGTAATAGGGGGGCTGGGGAGACCAGATGCAGAAGTAGGTGCCGTCCAGCCCGAGAGAAGGATAACTTTTCAGATTTTCGTAAAGGATCCGTTCCGCAGGGAGGAAATTGCCGCCCACGGATCCCCCCGTGCCGATCTCGTCCCGGTTGATGACATAGGGGTGTCCGGTCTTTTTCCACGCTTCCAGGATCTTCAGGAATTCCCGGTTGATGGGGCAGTTCTTATCCGTGATGGTGTGTTTCCAGCACTGATTGTTGAAGGAGATGATGACCCGAAGCCGGGGATCGAGTTTCAGCCTGGTGGGCGGATTGCAGAAGAAATACGCCCAGCCGGCCAGTTTGACGGAAGGATTCTTCTTCCAGATCCTTTTGGCGATCTCCGAAACCGTGTACCAGTAACGGTCGCCGTTGGCGTCTTTCGTGCCCGCCTTTGCGGGATCGTCCAGCTTTTTGCAGTTTTCGCACTGGCACCAGATGGGGGTGTCGTTGTTGCCGATGGTGATGTACTCCTCTTCCTCCGGCACGTAGTTGTCCTTGACCTTCGCATAAAGGTTCTCCGCCATGAGATCCAGAAGTCCGGGATTGCTCACGCAGGGATTGGGGCTGGTCCCGCCGGCAATGAAGACCCGTTTGCCGTCCACGAGGGGGAAGTATTCCGGATGCTCCTTGTACAGCTTTTCCAGCGTTTTCTTTCCGTTCCAGGTGCCGCCCGCCATCAGGTAGGTGAAAATATGGGAGTTCCCGCTGGTGGAGTGTTTCTTGACGGCGACGGATTCGAAGGCGTCCGCCGTTTTGGCGCGTTTGCCGTTTTTGTCCAGAAAGACGCCGGGGCCGGCGGCGCCGTAAAGATTGTTCCGCACAAGGAAGGTGGCCCCGTAAATATCCGGTGTCCCGGAAAGTTGCGCGCCGCACTGGAAGGAGCGTCCGCGCAAATAGGGATTGCGGATGGTCTTCTGTTCCGGGATGCGGATGGTCTTTTTGGGGAAAAAGTAGGTTCCGTCCTCTTTGGCCACGGGGGTGAGGAACCGCACGCCCGCATACTTTTTCAGGATCTCGTAACAGCCGTACAGGGCGCCTCTGGGATTTTCGCCTACGATATAGAGCTCATTCTCCTTCACCACAAGGGCGAACCCGTCCTCCTTGAAAACCTTTGCATCGATCCCGGACTTTTCCAGCAGTTTTTTGTCCGCGATCGTCCCCACGAAAATATTGTTGGCCCCCTTGACGGGTTCACTGCTTACGGGGATCTTTGCGGAGGAGACCTTTTCCGTGAAGGAGGAAAGTTCCTTTGCCCCGAAAGAGAGGGGAGGAGCCGCATCTTTGGCGACAACGAGATTGCATTGGGTCGTGCCGTCTTTGGCAAGCACGAAATCTCCCGCGCAGAGAGAGGAGGCAAGGAGCGCGGCAAAGAGAGAGAAAACCGTTTTTTTGTTCATTGTTGTTCCTTTGGTTATGATTCCGTATCGAATTTGTTGCAAGCGGAAAAAACACACCTCCCACGGGGGGGATGCAAGTACAGATAATATACATGCGCATTCCGGAAAAGCAAGGAAAAACGGAAGGAAATGTGGATGAGGGGAACGCAGAGCGAAAAAACACCGGAGAAGTCTCAAGCCACAAGCTTCAAGTCTCAAGAGGAATACGCAGAGCGAAAAAACACGGCAGATGGGCCAGCTTGGGCTGGGGAATAGGCCTTATAGGCCGTAATAGGCCGAATAGGCAGGGTGCGGCGGGGGAATACGCAGAGCGAAAAAACACGGCAGATGGGCCAGCTTGGGCTGGGGAAACTGTGAGTGCTGGGAATACTGTGAATACTGTCCCGCGGCACAACAACGCAACATCGGCCGGGTGACGGCTGTTCCCCACATTGCACCACAACGTCAGTTCGGCTGCCAGGCGAGGCGCTGCGCGCCGAG
>JAGAEF010000239.1 GCA_017613255.1 Lentisphaeria bacterium | reverse complement strand
TCCGGATGCAGCCGGAAAAATAGATCTGAAGTTGTCCCTTCCCGGAAACGACCACATACCCGGTCAGGCGCGTTTCCTTCCCGGTTCTGGGGAGGTTGAGATAGGTATAGATGACGCTTCCTTTGGTTTCCAGAGCGGATTTGCCGTCTTTTTCCCTGCGGAGACCGCCGTGGTGCGCGCTCCAGAATTTGGGAAGGAATTCGGAGGTGATCTTCCTTGCCTTCACCTTCTTTTCATCAGGCTTTTCCAGAAGGGTGAAGGAGCCGTTGCGCACGACCTCCTGCCCCAGAACGGCGGGCCGGAAGTAGAGATACTGGTGGGAATCCACGCCGTCCAGTCCGGAACTTTCCCGGTCGGCGGGCGGCTGGAGACAGCGGATCTCTCTCGTGAAGTGGATCTTCCACGCCTCTCCCTTGCGGATCTTGTTCCGTTTCATGCAGGAAGCGGGGATCTTCATTTCCACGGTATAGGAATTCCCTTTCCGGGTGGTCTTCACTTCCGCGGCGGACTGGAAGGAAGCGTTCCTCACTTCCGCGTCATAGAACGCCCCTGCGGAGTTGACGACCCAGTGGAAGTAATGGGAGGGGTCTCCGGGCGGGACGATGAAGATCTCGATGCAGTCGTCCTTCCAGACCTCCGAATCGTGTTCCTTCGCCTTGGCTTTGAGCTCGCTCCAGGCGTGTTCCGTCATGGCTTCCACACCGATATAGAAGTTGTCGTCGTCGAAAAGGACTCTTGCATTGGTCACCTCCGTGGAGGGATCCTTGGTTCCGGACCGGAGGAAACCGCCCACGAGGGGCGCGCTTTTCCAGGCATCTTCATCGAGACGCCCGTCGATGACGATCTCGCCCTTCCGGAAGCCCACGGGCACGGTCTTGGTCCCCTTGCTTGCCTCACGGAGTTTCTTTGCCTCGGCGATCCAGTATTTCGTCAGGAATTCCCGGTCGATGGCGATCCTTCCGGAAAGTTCCTTATCCCCTGCCGCAAGTTTTTCGGCCTTGTCCAGAAGGGAAAGCGCATGTTTTTCCAGTTCCGGAATGACGAGGCACTGGGCCTGCCGCTTCGTGCCGGAGCCGTTGTATACGGCGTGTCCGGGAGCCGCGTCCCAGAGTTTCCTGCGGAAGGCGTGATACTCCTTCATGGGGCCGGCGGCTTTGCCGTAGTAGAGAGTATAGACCTTCTCCATAAGCTTTTCCACATCCAGATCCAAGTCCCAATACACTTTGGACATGACGAAGTAGAAGGGCCAGTTGGCAAGGGGGTACTGTTCTTTTCTGTTGGAACAGTCGTCCATGAAGTACCGGATCTTGCGTTTGGCATAAGTCTTCATATCCTGCGCCATCACATATTCCATGGGGCAGTAGACGGCGTTCGCGTAACAGTAATAGTCATATACGCCGATCTGGGAGGAGGCCCCCCACTTCAGCATCAATTCATTGTGAAAAGTGTTGCATTCGCTGTTTTCCATCGGATGGGCGTAACAGCGGCCGTGGGGGCAGAATTCGCCCGTAACTCCGGGAGGATAATGGAAATCCTTGACGGTGGGGAAATCCCGGAAGACGGAATAAATATCGTAGAAAAGTTCCGCCTTGGGGTCTTTGGCAAGCACCCTTTCCGCCATTTTCCGGTTGAAATTGTGGGCATAGTTGGAGTAGGTGAACTTCCCGTCCTCCCCGAGCCCGGACTTTATGCACTCCTCGCAGGAACAGAATCCGTCGGTGGAATCGTGATAGCCCAGAGCGAAAGTCATCCCCCTTTTGAGACAGGTGAAAATGTACTCTTCCAGAAGGTTCTGCACATCCGGATTGGTGAGACAGCGCTGGGAACGGTCCTTGCAGACTCTTTTCCCGTCCTGAAGGGGAAAGTATTCCGGATGCGTTGCAAAAAGTTTTTTGGGCACGGATTTTTCGAAGGTAAGATGGCGTCCGCCCTGAAAACGTTTCCCGCCGCAGGGAGCGTAATCCTTCAGCTTCTTCGATACGCTTCTTTCGTTCCAGCTGAAAGCGCGCCGCGTCATCCAGATATGGAAATCGTCAAGGGAAAAAGGCTTCACGGATCCGGCCCACTCGTTCAGCATCCGCTGTCCCAGCCACGGCTGGCGGAAGAGATCCGGATCCTTTACGGAAATATCCTTTTTCGAAGGCACATATTCCGCCCCCGCGTGGAAGAAGCACATGCCCAGAAAATCCTCCAGAAAGGCGTAGGTGCCGTACAGGGTCCCGGCGGGGGATTTGCCGGCAATGTAAAGAGTCCCCTCGGAAGAGGTGATGTAATAGGCCTCCTTGCTGGTTGCCTTTTCCAGTTTTTTAACGACTGCGGGGACAAGAAGCGCCTTCCCCTGTTCCAGATCGGCAAGGACGATCTTCGTTTTTCCCGCAACGGGGCTGGTCGCCGCCGGAAGTTCCGCTCCGGAGATCCGTTTTACCCAGTAGGAAAGCTCCTTTGCGGCAAGCTTCTCGTGGGGATTGGGGTTTTCTTTCGTGAGAATGACGCTTTCCGCCTTCCCGTCCCGGACAAGGACGAGTTCTCCCGCGGAAAGGGCGAAGATCCAGCAGACCGCCAGAAGACCGCACACTGTTTTTTTCATCTTTTGCTCCTTGAGCCGATTCCGGAAGAAACGGCTGTTTTGGTTGAAGATCACGTTGTTCAGATCGATCATGCGCCTTTTTGCGTGAAAAAAGACGGGAAAAACTTTATCGCTTATGCACCTCCTTCCCGGCGATGCCGGGACGATAATATTTCGGTTCTCGATTTCATTTCACATTCAAGCTCAAGCATGTTCCTCAAAGATAACTCTAACCCCGACAGGCCGTTTTTTCAAGACCGGGAGCGGAAAACTTTCGCTTTTCCCCCGGAAACGGACACCCCGGCGGGAAAAAAACTTGTCCCCGGAACAGAAAACCCGATGGCTCCGGACGCTTATTTCGGGTCTCCGCTGAAAGGCCACAGGGTGCGGGCGGAGGAATATTCGTACTTGAAAGCTCGCGAGCTCTGTTTCAGGGCACTGTTGGAACCAGGATCGGTCCCCCGGATGTCTCTCCTCTGCACCAGTTGGACGTGTCCGTCCACAAAGAGGAAATTCAGCGCCTTGTCCCGGGGATGCCGGGGGACGTAATTGCGGTCATTGCCGTAATCGAGAGAGTCTCCGCACCAGGCAAGCTGGGTGGGGATGCGGATGGAGCCCAAACGGAAAAAACCGGTGGGGCAGGAGATGATCCCCTTTACGTAGTTGTTGTTGCACATGAGCATGTAGGTAGCGCTCATGGTTAACGAAACGGAGAGGGAAGATGGACAGTAGGTAATTCCTTTGAGCCAATTCGTACCGTTATAGACTTGGGGAATATACCCGAGATAATTTGGGCCGACGGTTGCTCCTTGAGGCGGCTTCGCCAGAAACCGGGGCCAGACATTGTTGCAGTAATCGGAATCCACGCCTTCCCGGGAATACCGGTACAGATACCAGTAGTTGACCGACCAGTCCTTGTAGTCCGTGGCATAGGAGAGGAGCCCCAGTCCTATCTGCTTGAGGTTGTTGGCACACTGAATACTTTTTGCCGTCTCCCTCGCCCGGTTCAGTGCAGGCAGCAGCATCCCCGCCAGAATGGCGATGATGGCGATGACCACCAGAAGCTCGATCAGGGTGAAATTTCCGTTTCTTCGGATCTTCATTCCAAGGTTCTCCTTTCGTCGTTTTTCCATGAAAAAAGTTTTCTTCCGTCGTAAAAAACGTTTCACACTTG
>JAGAEF010000238.1 GCA_017613255.1 Lentisphaeria bacterium | reverse complement strand
GCAGGGGGAAACGCAGAGCGAAAAGACTGGGCGGAAGTTTCCAGCCGCGCAGTAACCGGGAACGGAAATTATCCATCCCCCGAAACCCTCCGAACTGGAAACAGCCGCAGCGTTTTTTCATTCCCTTCCTGCGTCTTGCGACTTTCCCCCTGCCTCTTGCAACTTGAAAATTTCCGTCCCTGCACTATATTAATAACCCTTACCATCAACCCGTTTTTACTGCGGACCGCCTTCACGGGGCCGCAGGGAAGGAAGAACAACTGTGAACAAAGATACCCGCCCTTCGGAGGCCGCGCCCTCTGCGGCACTTTCCGATCAGGTCAACTGGCAGCTCAACATGTGGATGCTCTGGTTTTCCCAGCTGCTGATCTTTGCCGGATTTTCCGCCCTCATTCCCTTCATTCCTCTTTTCATCCGGGATTCTCTGGGGGTGGCGGATGAAAAGGCCCTTGTCACCTATGTGACCATGTTCAACTTTTTCGGCACGGGGGCCTATGCCGTCTTCAACCCCATCTGGGGGACCCTTTCCGACCGCTGGGGCGTGCGGCCCATGCTCTTCCGGGGGACCTTCGCCACCGCCTTCATCTTTCCCCTCATGGGATATGTTTCCAACGTGTGGCTCCTCATCCTTCTGCGGTTCATTTCCGCCGCCTGCGCCGGGACCACCGCCGCTTCCCAGATGATGATCGCAAGAAACACGCCCGACGACAAGCAGGGATTCGCGCTGGGCGTGCTCACCACTTCCATCTGGGGCGGGTCCGTGCTGGGGAACGTGCTGGGGGGGATGATCATTCATTTTTACCAGAGCTATACGGCGGTCTTCTGGCTATGCGGGATCATGTACTTCATCAGCGGGTTCGCCATCATCTTCACCAGAGACACCCCCATCCGGCGGAAGGAGGTCAAGCCCCTCTACTTCACCATCCATCTGCCCCAGAGCGTCTACTGCATGCTCCCCAACGCCATGAACAGCTTCCTTCTGCATCTGCACATCAAGGCGGCCCTTGCGGAGGAGGCAAAGGAGGAAGAGAAACTTCAGGAGACGGGAACGGAACGGAAGGAAAAGAAGAAACACCCCTGGACCGCGTATCTGCCGCATCTTTCCCTTGTGGTGTGGCTTCTTCTGCTCCTCTTCGTTCTCATGGGGATCAGCAGGAACTACACGGCGCCGTATCTTGCCCTGAAGGTCGCCACCTATACCAAAGACGCCGCCTACTGGACGGGGATCGTCAGCGCCGTGGTCTGCGGAGGCGCGATCTTTTCCGGGGTCATCATGGGGTATCTTTCCGACAGGATCTCCCCCAATTATCTCATGCTTCCCGTGCTTTTCCTTTCCGCGGCGGCGTTGGCGCTGCAAGGGGCCGCTTCCTCCATTCTTGCTTTCACCGTCTACCGGGTCTTCCAGAACATCATTGCCGGCGGGATCCATCCGGTCCTGCAGAAGGTGCTTTCGGCGGTCACTCCCAAACGCAGCCGGGGGACGGCCTTCGGCTTCGCCTCCTGCGCCTCCAGCATCGGGGCGATGCTTTCCGCGCTCATGGGAGGCGGCAGCATCTGGCTCTTTTCTCTCAACGGCGTGTTTTACATGGCGGCGCTCTTCACGGCCGTCATCATTCCCGTATTCTTCCTCATTTTCAATATGGCCATGCGTTCTCCCATGTACGCAACCAAGCAGAATGCCGTGAAAAAGGCTTGAAAAAAGGAGCGTTTGAAAAATGGATATGAAGAAAGATGTTTTCCGGATCGGGTTCGCCTGTTTCCGTCAGGATGAACAGGGGCTTTTCCTTGCCGACCTGGGAGAGTTTTCCGGCAGGGGGACTCTTGCGGTGGCCGCCGATTGTCTGGGACTTGTTTCCCTGAGGACGGATGAAGGACTTTTCGACGGGGGAGAACTGATTTTCGAAGGGGCCCGGGAGGAGAAAGATCTTCTGGAACTTTCCTTCCGTTCTCCGGGATCCACCTTCAGGGTGAAAAGCACATGGACTTTTCACGCCGCTTCCGGGGTGCTTTCCCGAAAGGATGTTTTCCTCAATATCGGGAATTCGCCCCGCACGGTCCGCAGATTCTTTCCCAAGCTGGTGTTCCAGAGCGGCGATTACTCTCTCTACAGCCAGCAGAGCCGCTGGGGGATGGAGTCTCAGGGCGTCTGGCGGGACCTTTTCTGCGGAAGCATCGAACTGCGTTCCCGGCTGGGCCGGTGGACGGAAGGGGGGACCCCCTTTGCCGCGCTGCGCACGGAGGAATCCTGCGGAGCGCTTGCCTTCCAGCTGATCCCCAACGGGGATTATCTTATGCGGTTCACCGCCTCCGTCGTTTCCACCATGAAGCCCCACTGCCTTTTCCAGTACGGGCTTTCGGATGATTTTCTGGAGGCACAGGTCCTTCCCGGGGAGACTCTGGAAGCTCCGGAACTGCTCATCCAGCAGCTCCCCACGAGGGAGGCTTATTCCGGGAGCGCCATGCTCCACCGCTATGCCAACGAATGTCTCTGTCCCCCGTGGAAGCCTCTTCCCGTCCTCTACAACACCTGGCTGGACGTCATGGGCGACCTGGATGTCCCCCGGATGCGCAGACAGCTTCAGGCGGCCAAGAAGGCGGGCTGCGAAGTTTTCATCATCGATGCGGGCTGGTACAAGGGCCCCGGCAACTGGACGGAGCTGGAGAACAAGGCGTTTTACGGCAAAATGAAGGAGTTTGCCGACGAAGTGCGCAAGGAGGGACTGGGCTTCGGACTGTGGATCGAACCGGAATTTTTCCAGCCCGACTGTCCCGCGGTCCGGGAGCACAAAGACTTTTTCGTTCCCTCCTCTGTGGGTCCCGACGGCCCCACCCGGATGCGTATGGACTTTTCCGTGCCGGGAGCGGAGGATTTCTATTACGAAATGATCGCCTCCCTCATCCGCAAGTACGATCTTGCCTATATCAAATTCGATATGAACGCCACCACCGGCCGGGACCGCTCCGGAAGGTCCCTTTACACCTATGTGAAAGGGATCCACGACGTGATGAAACGCCTGCGCAGGGATTATCCCGGCACGATTCTGGAAAACTGCTCCAGCGGCGGCATGAGGGCGACTCTTGCGGAAGCACCGTACTTCGACCAGCATTTCGTCAGCGACAATGCCAACGTGCTGGATGTTCTGCACATCAGTCAGGGCCTTGTCATGCGTATGCCCTTTGCCCGGATCATGCGGTGGCTCGTGCTTGCCTCCCCCGGGGCCTTCCGGTTGTGGCCTCGGAATCACAAGCCCGAGATCGCCGTCCTCCAGCCTCAGAACGCCACATGGAGACACTATGAGGAAACCGATCTCACCTGCGGACTGCTGGCCTCCATGATCGGCGTTCTGGGCTTTTCCGGAGATTTCGCCAGCCTGCGGGAGGAGACTTTGGCCTCCATCCGGGAAGTCACGGAGTTTTACAAGGGAGGGAGGGAGGCTTTCCAGAATGCAGAAACGGTCCTTCTCACCCCGGCGGAGCTCATGGATCACCGTCACGGATTCGTCTCCTTCCTCCTTTCCCATCCCGCAAGCGGACGGCATTTCCTGTTCCTTTTCTACCGCAGCTGCGACGGATCCAACGCTCTCACCTTGAAACTCCCCGCCAACGCCCCCCGGGAGGGTCTGGAGAAAGAAACTTCCTATCAGGTCATCCCCCGGTTCGGCAACCTGGAAAGCGCTTCGAAGTTCACCGCCACGGG
>JAGAEF010000025.1 GCA_017613255.1 Lentisphaeria bacterium | reverse complement strand
GCGCCACTTTCCGGCGGAAAAGCTCGCCGGAAAATGGCTTAGTGCTCGCTCCCGGCTCATCCGCCCACAAATACTTGTGGGCGTCCGCTAGGCCGTTGCCCAGCGGTTCATTCGCCTCCAGCTGCGCGCTCGGCGCAATGCGCCTCGCCTGGCATCCGATCTGGCGTTGTTGGTCAGGGTGGGGAACATTCGTCGCCCGGTCAGAACTGGTGTTGTACTTCCGGGCAGTACCCGGCCGATGGGATGCGTGTTTCCAGCCGTCCCTGCCTATTTGGCCTATCCGGCCCATAAGGCCTATTCCCCAGCCCGAGTTGGAAACGGCAGCGGAGTTTTTTCGCTCTGCGTTCCCTCTTGCGTCTTGCTTCCTGCAACTTCCGGGAGCGTCAGTGCTCCCGGATCTTGAAATACCCCCATTTCACGAAGAATCCGAAGCGGTCCAGATTGACCTTGAGCGTCGCTTCGTCCCACTCCTCGTCGCTCTGATACTGGGCGGCAAGAAGGATCTCTTTCAGGTTCTTCACCCCGTCGGATTCGGCAAAAACAATGGCAAAGGAGTCGTACATGACGCCGGGCGCCGTCCGTTCTTCCGGAGGGACCAGCGTCTGGTCGTTGGGAAGTCCCGGGACTGTCCGGGAGGGGATCTTCCTTTCCGCCTCGTCCAGCAAAGGAGACGGCGCGGCAATATCGGAAAGATCGGAAGCAAGGAGGGAAACACGCTCGTCGAAACGCTTCAGGGCATTGTCCACGAACTCTTCGCCGAAGGCCTTGGAGAAATGGCGGATATCCTTGCGGAAGAGCGCAGCCTTGGCAAGGAAACGCGCCTTGCGGGAGGTGAGAACATATTTTCCCAGTCCGTTCCTGAACGTTTCCAGCTCCGCAAGGACCGCGGAAACGGCTTCCTCCACCATCTCCTTTACGGGAGAGGCGGCAAGATTGGCGAAAAGGATGTTGAGAAGCGCCGAATCGCGGAAAAGTTTCCTGTCCACGTTTTCCGGCGTCTGGCTGGAGTTGTGCCACACGCTCATATCCATGTTCAGCGGCCAGACCGCGGGCACGCCCACGGTTGGGTCGGAAATGGAGATGTCGTCGAAATACCTGCCGCAGGAGAAGTACTTGATCTTCGGACTTTCCACCTTCCCGTCCAGGGTGTCGTAGATAAGTTTCAGGAGGATGTTCCCGTACCAGTCCAGCGCGCCGCCCGCCGGGTAAAATCCGATGGTGTGACAGCACACGCCGTCGTAATTGATCCCGCCCAGCACCCGGTCATGCAGCGGGATCCCCCGGCTGCAGGCGTAGGCGGCAAATCCATATACTTCCATGCCGAAAAGCACCCGCACGGTGAATTCCGGAGTACCCCGTTCCATGATGGATCTCGCGCTTTCCAGAACGGCGGAAACGCCCGTGGCGTTGTCGTCGGCAAGGGGTTCGTACAGATGGGCGGAAAGCCATACTTCCTCCTTGCGTTTTCCCGGAATGATCCCGGTGACGAAGGGAAGAACGCCTTCATGATTCCTTCCGTCGGATTCCGCAAGGACGACGAGTTCCCCTTCGGAAGCGCTTTTGCGCACTCTTTCGGCAAGATTTTTGGAGAGGCTGAAGGAGACGAACTCCCGGTCCCCGGCGTGGGGATGCCAGTGGGGGCCGGTGGTGGAGGCCACCACCCACTGGATGCTGTCGGGGAAGCGGTCCGCCCCTTTGGAGAAGCAGGAAAGGATCCCCCGTGCGCCCTTTTCCAGCACGGGATTCAAGGTCGCCGCCCTTGGCCAGGTATCCTGTTCCAGAAGGACGAGAGCACCCTTCACATCCTTTCCGTTGCGGAAATCCTTTTCCGTGACCACGCGCAGTTTCTCCCCGCCCTCTTTGGTGGAAACGGAGCCCTTCACGATGCCGAAGGGGTGTTTTTCGTAGTCGGCAAGCACCTCTCCCGGGGCGAATCCCCTGCCGGAGACTATGGAAAGTTTCCCTTTCGTCACGTCCCAGGCCATGGGCATCTGCTTGTCCAGAAACACGCTTTTGCCGTCGGCGGGCTGACGGATGAATTCACAGTCGGAAAGCCCCGCCTCCTTCATCCTTTCGAAGGCGAACTCTGCCGCATGGAAGTAATCCGTAAAGGTCTGGCCCAGCTCCTTTGCCGTGAGAAGGGTCATATCGTTGCACATGCGGTCCCCGTTCACGCTTGCCGCGAGAGAGTCATACAAATCCCTGATGTACTGCATTTTTATTCCTTTCCTTCCTTTTGATCCACGGAAACGAAGATGTCATCGAATTGAACGATCCCGCCCGCATGGGCGAAACTGATCCCGGTGGTCTCGTTTTCCGTGGGGCGTTCGAAACTCTCTTTAAAATACTCCCATTTTTCCGAATTTAAAGAGAAGGTTCTGATCAATTTGGAGCCGATATGCTTTCTTTTGCCGTCTTTGCCCGGCACGGTATAGCGGTAGGCGACAAGAGAGAACTTCCCCTTCCCTCTTGCGCGGAAGCGGATCTTGAGTTTCTTTCCGGGCGTATTGCAGGTCTGGAAGAAGACCCCCTTCTCCAGCTCCATGAACTTGTTTCCGCCCTCTTCCTCCTTCAGGGCGCCTTTGCCCTTGCCGGGGAAGATCCAGTCCCTGGGATAGATCTTGTCGGGGGTTACCCACTGGGCCGGGGGGAATCTCCTTGTGCCCGCCTCCTGAAAGGCGCCGTTCTTCCAGCCCCTCGTATCGGCTTCGGCCCGGGCGTTGCCGCTTACTTTCCGGTCCCCGCAGAAGGCCACGGGATGGAATCTGCCCACGTCGTGGGGGTATCCGTAGCTCCATGAGCTGTTTTCGTTCTCGTGGAATTTCATGGTGGAAAGCACCCTTCCCCGGCCGATGTTCACCTTCCAGGACTCTCCTTTCATACACTTTTCCCCCAGAGGCGCCGTGGGGATGCGGATCTCCAGCACCCAGCGGTCTTTCAGCACTTTCGTGGCGATCTCCGCCTGAGAATCGAAGGATTTGTCCATGGGGCTTCCCGGCGTGCGCATGCCGTCGAAAAGCGTGCCTCTGGCATTGACGATCAGCTGGAAGTATCGGTTGCCCATATCGGGGTGGGAAAGGAAGATCTCCAAAGTATTGTCCTCCCAGACGGGGCCGTCCCGTTTGGTGATGCTGCTCACGATCTTGTCCGGTTCCGGCTCCATGGCCTCGATGGCAAAGTAGATGTTTTCCGGCTCATAGACCGTTCTCACATAGGTCTGGTTAGGAGCGGAGCCTTTCCCGTTGCAGAGCTGGAAAGAGGAGATGACGTCCGCGTTCTGCCAGTCCTTTTCGTTCAGTTCTCCGTCGATTTTGATGGGCGCGCTTCTGCGGTAGGCGCGGATCTCCCGGTAGTTTTTGAGGTACTCCTCCCGGGCCTTGATCCAGGTGCGGCGGAAAAGTTCCGCATCCTCCCTGACATGTTTGAGGGCCCGTTTGTCCGGATCGGTCGCGGCGGCCTTTTCCGCCTTTTTCAGCAGGGCAAGGAGCGTTTCCTGACTTCCGGGTTTGTCCAGACACCTGCCCAGAGGAGAAGAGTGGCCGTGGCCGAAACAGCCGGGCGTGGATTCGGAAAGGGAAGTGAGAAGTTTCCGGAACTCCTTCATGCCCCCTTCCCACCCCTTGCCGTAGAAGAGGGAATTGGCTTCCTCCAGCATCTCTTCATAATTCTGATCCATATCCCTGAGGAGATTCGCCGCGCAGTACATGGTCTGCCACATGGCCCGCCAGCAGCGGGGGACCATGGTGCCCTTGTACCGTTTCCCGAAATTCCCGTCGGGCGGGGGGATCTCGATCCAGCACCCGTCCATCTTGTTTTCCTTGTAAAAACGCAGCGTATCCGCGAAGACGTTTTCTATGGGCAGGAAATGGAATCCGGAGGCGCCGTCCAGCTGTTCCCAGGTGGTGTGACGGAATCCCAGAGCAAACCACCCCTTGAACCAGGAAAGATAGAGGGGATTGGTGAGGCAGTTCCTGTCCCCGATTTTGTGCCGGAAGCACCTTCTGTTGAAGGCGAGAAGCACTTTCAGACGCCTGTCCGGCACGATGTCCTTGGGCGGCGCCTGAAAGTTCTGGTAGGCGATCCCCCAGATTTCCGCTTCGGGGTACTTTTTGAAGCAATCCGCCGAAATTTTGTTGATGACCGTCCAGTACCGCGTGGTCAAATAGTTGTGCGTCCTGTCGTATTCCGTGTCGATCTTCCGGCAGTTTTCGCACTGGCACCAGCCCGTGCCGTCGTTGTTGCTCATTTCCCAGATCCCGTCCCGGGAGGACTTTTCCCCGATCCACCGCTTCGCCGTACCGGACATGATGGAAACGACCTCTTTATTGCTGGTGCAGGGCTGGTATTTCTGCCCTTCCAGATAGACCCGCCGGCCGTTGATGAGGGGGAAATATTCCGGATGAACCTTGTAGAGTTCCCTCAAATACTTTTCGGCCTCCTTCCCGTTCCGGTCCAGCCACGCCCCGGTGATGAGCCGGGTGAAGCAGTGTCCGCCGTTGAGAGTGACCGCGCCGCGCTCCTCCAGACCTTTCTTGAGTTTGGGGTGATCCAGCACGTTGGATGTGTCATAGATCCGCATGCCGTTGCGCACCATCCAGTCGAAAGTCGCCCACTTGGGGGAATTGACGGCGGCACAGCTGGGGTGGATGGTCCGGAAGGGGAAAGAGGGATTTTTCACCGTGTTCTGGAAGGGGACGGCAATGGATTCCTTCTTCGTAAAATACTCTCCGTCCTCGCCGGGAAAGAGGAAGCGGATCTTTCCGTAATCCCGCAGGATGCCGTAAACGGCGTAGAGGAACCCCACACTCCTTCTGGCCGTCACGGTGATGCCTTTTTCGTTCACGGAAAGGGCGTAGCCTTCCTTCTCAAGTCCGGGAGCCTTTTCGTCCGAAACGAAGCGGATCACGGACGCGTTTTTCTCTTCCGAAAACTTTTTTTCCGTTCCGCTGATTTTGGCTAGAAAAGTGAGGAGTTCCTCCGCCGCGTGCTTTTCCACCGCGTCGGGCTTTTCGCTGAAAGAGATTTTGCAGAGGATTTTCCCGTTTCCCGTGAGGGGGCATGTCCCCTTTTCCGCGCTTACCGCGAACAGGGCGAAGGTGAGGAAAAGAGCCGTGAAAAAAATTTTTTTCATCATTTCCGTTCCTTATGGTTGAAGTTACAGTTTATTTGCCGATGCAGGGATAGACCTTGCCCGTCCAGGAATATTTGATGTAACGGGAATCGGTCTTGAGGATGGTAAGTCCCCAGGTCCGGGGATCCTCCGCGGAGGCGTGTCCGTCCACAAAAAGGAGATTGCAGCGCAGATTGTGCCAGGTCCATGCGCCGTTGGACCCGTCGCCGTACTGATCCGAACAATTGGAATAGTGCAGTCTTCCGGGGCTTTTCACGGAAGAGGGTTTGAAGAATTTTCCGTTGTTCCCGCTGTAGTGCCACACCTCCTTGGAATTGATGTAGTTCGTATTGGGGGTCCCCAGATAGGAGCAGACGGGATAATTGGCGAATTGCGTCATCTTTTCGGCATGAGGGTAATAACGCTGGGCAACGGAACACTGCAGGACCCTGACGCGCCCGTTCCCCGTGATGTGCTCTACTTTCCAGGGAGCGTACCCCATGCGGTCCCTGGAATAGGCGAGATAGTAACTTGCGAAATCCTCGCCCCTGTTGTAGTAGGGGGGTTTGTTGGCGCTCACCGTGGCCGTACTGCCGTATCCCCACCCCTTGGAATCCTCGGCGTAGCTGATATGCATGAGGAAAAGCTGTTTCAGATTGTTGATGCACCCTATCCCGTGGGCCGTCTCCCTTGCCCTGCTCAGTGCGGGGAGAAGCATGCCCGCAAGAATGAATGGCGATGATGGCAATGACCACCAGAAGCTCGATGAGAGTGAAGGATCCCGCCCGGCGGGACCGCAGGAAATTCGATTTGTTCAGCACGTTTCCTCCTTTTTTGTTTTTTTATGAGCAATCGACCTATCGTTTGCGGCAGGAAGTGCAGGAGGAACGCTCCAGCAATTTCCCGCGGGGCACGATGCGCTGCAGAGGCAGATCCTTCTGCGCCATCCTGCGGAAAAGCGTCTCCAGAAGCAGAGAGGGGAACCCTTCCTCCGCCCGGACGAATGTCGATATTGCAGGCGTAAGAAAGGGATATACGGAAGAATCGTCTATGGCCAGCAGGGAAAGATCTTCCGGGACCCGCTTCTTCTGTTCCGAGGCGCGTTTCAGAAGATTGAGCGTGGTAAGATTGTTGAGGGAGATGACAAAGGTGGGCGTGTCATCCTTCCCGCTTCCCAGAACGGCCGTGTTCCGGTAGTAGAAGGAACCGTCCAGGATCGCTTTCTTTTCCGGTATTTCTCCGACAAAGGGCGTAACGGCGTACTTGGAGGCCAGCTTGAGGAAAAGAGCGTTCCCGTCCCCTTCCGCATCCCCCGCCAGCGCGATTTTCCTGTGTCCCAGAGAAAGCGCGTATTCCAGACACTTTTCCAGGGCTTCTTTTTTGCCGTACAGGACCGTATCGTACTTTGCGGACGGTTCCCTGTCGTAGGCGGCGACGGGAAGAAACAGATTCTCCGGCAAAAGGGGCGCGTGGGAGGTGATGATCGCGTCCACCTTCCGGCAAAGAAGTTCATCCATGCACTTCCGTATGGTTTCTTCCGTATCCCACAGGGCGGAAAGAACGATGTAGCCTTCGTACTTGCGGATCTCCCGCTGGAGATCCAGGATCATGTTCTGCCAGAACTCCACTTTCAAATTGGGCATGAGCAATCCCACGATGCGGCTTTTGCTGCAGCGCAGCGTCCTTGCGGAAAGGTCGGGGTGGTAATCCAGTCTTTCCGCACACTCCAGAACCTTCCGGACCGTCTTTTCGCTGATGGCAAGTTTTTTCGCCCTCCCGCCAATCACGGCGGAAACCGTGGAAAGACTTAAAAGGGTTTCTCTGCTTATATCCTTCAATGTGGTCATAGTGTGTTCCGGTCCTCTTTACTGCAACGTTGCAGTATTAATAGTACCATGCCTCTCCTCCCTTGTCAAGAACATCGGAAAAAATTTTCCCGTTTTTTGATCCGGGCAGTTGGAAAGACAGATTGCCGGACTTGTTTTCGGTATACTATACACGTTCAAGTAAAGTTTTCAATATTGAATTCGTGCTGTAAATATGGTAAAAGCGCTTTTGCTGTTTTATGCCGGAAATTGAAAAAATAATGACGAAAAACAGCCTCCGGGGTAAAAACACCGGAGAAGCCGTCTTATGCGAAGGCTTCTTCGCCCTGTTCGTCGATGTCCAGCACTGCGGCAAGAAGCAGTTGAGCCGACAAGGCGAGGTTGATGATGTCCACGCGTTCCGGCACGTCGCCGGGCAGGTGGTACTGAGGATCGCCGTAGGGGACGGCGGAGCCGCAGGTCATCACCGTCCGCAGGAACCCGGCCTTGATGAAACTGCCGTCGTCATCGTTGACGGAGGGTTTGTGCACCGCCGAAACGGTCAGCTCGAGCGCGTATTTTTCGTTTTCGCGGACGAGAAAGTCGGCCAGAACTTTTCCTTCTTCCTTGGAGTACCACGCCACCATGGAGCGGATCCCGGCGGCCGCGGCGGCGTCGGATTTGCCGCAGAGAAGGTCCTGATTGAACACGGAAATGATCCTGTCGCCCCGTTTCGCCGCATCTAAAGCATAGGTCCTGCTGTACCAGGGGGTGTGCTCCTCGTTGCAGAAGAGGACCCGGACCGTCCGGGAAAGAGGGATGGCGGAAAGGATCCGCACCAACTCCATATTGGCCACCGTGCCCACGGCGTTGTCGTGAGCTCCCGGGGAGTTGATCCAGCTCATGGAGTCCTTGTGCGAAACCAGCTGGATGATCTCCTCCGGGCGGTCTTTCCCCGGCAGAAGCACTTCGATGCAGTTCCCGTCGTACCATGGATCCTCCGGGCGGGGGGTGTCGTACCAGTGATGCAGGGACTTCGATCTGTTGCAGCGGTAAGGCCGAAGCTTGTAGGGGATCATCCGGATCTGACCGAACTTCTTCATTTCCGTTGAGAGGAATTCGTCGGTTTCATCCAGGGAGTTCTTCGTGTGCCACGGGGCCGTGTAGGAAACGGTCCGGAATGAGAGAGGATCCCGGCAGAGATAAAAAAGATCGTGTCTCAAACGGTTGACGGAAATCTTTTCCAGCAGTTCGGCATTCATTTTTTTTGCGGTGCTCCTTCGGGTTGAAAATCACGGCTCTCCGGTTAAAATTGCCGGACACTTTTACGGTATACTATACACGTTCAAACAAAGTTTTCAATATCGAAATCGTGCTGTAAGTATGGCAAAGGCGTTTTTGCCGGCTTATGCCGGAAACAGGATGGATCCTCTCCAATGGAGAAAAAAGTCTGCCGATCCGGGCAGTCGGGAACCATTCACGGCGTGCCGGGGAGGAAGGAACGGCACTTTTCCGCATCCGCCTTTCTTCCCGCGGCGGTGTAGGCATCGAAAAGGAAACGGAACATGTGGGGGCGAATAAGGTATTTTCCGGCGTCGGGGGGAGCAAAGGGCGCAAGGGACATCCCCAGAAACTTCATTTCTTCGTAGGAAAAATCCTGACGCAGGGAGAGAAGATAGTCCAGTCTGATGATCTGTTCTTCGATCCTTTCCTTCGCGAATCCGGTCAAAGGCCCCGGTTTGCCCGCGGCGCAATAGAGGAAAAGCGTCTCCTCTTTCCCCGTTTCCCACAGAGTGGGAAGGAAGCAAGTCGGGCGGGAAAAGGTCATGGAAAGGGTGTAGGAATTCTTCTCCAGAAAGGCGGAACGCTCTCCGCAGAGGATCATGCCGGGCCGGATGAGGAACAAGGAAAGATCGTCCACCACCAGATCCCTGATTCCCAGCGTCTCCAGTCCCAGAAACGTCCCCCAGGAGCGGATGCAGAGACGCTTCTGCGTCTTTCCGTCAGGCGTCTGCAGAACCTTTTCCCCCGTCCGGGCGAATCCCGTGCAGATCCGGACCGTTTCGGGAAGACGGGAGGTCTTGAGCTCCTCCTTGAGCAAAGCAAGGGGCGAGTGGGTGAGTCCGTAGAGAAATTCGAAAGAGATCCCGCACTGAAAGAGGAAGAGAAGAAGGGCTCCCCCCCATGCTTTGCGGCCCGCGCCCGCCCGGACCTCCCCGTAAAGGAATTCCAGAACGAGAAGAAGAGCGATGGGGAGAAGGGGCAGAAAATACCTTGGAAGAGAATACCGCACCACCTGGGAAAAGAAGAGGAATTGGGAGAAAAGAACAAGGAGGAACAGGGAAAAGAGGATCATCAGTTTTCTCTCCTTAAGCAGAGCTTTCCCCCTGCGGAACGCGAAAAGAACCCCGAAGAGGAAAAAGAGAAGAAGCGGGAGATCCGCCGCCTGCCCGAAAGAGACGAAACATGTGCCCAGAAGTTTGAGCCGCGCAACAAGTCCCCTCCCCGCAACGGCGTAAGGGGCGGATCCTTCCCCCGTGATCCATCGGAAGTGAGGAAGAAAGAGCTCCCAGGAAATGAGGGTATAAATGAGGGTGGTCGCCGCCAGAAACGCCGCCCCCCAGAGCAGGAAGGGGAGAAATGCCGCAGGAACGGACTTTTCCTTTTTCCATTTCAGGAGGAAAAAGGCGGCGGCAGGGAGGATGTAGAGGGAATAGATCTGATCCTTCGTGCAGAAGGCGCATCCGCAGCAGATCCCGGCAAGAAAATGCGTGAGGAGATATTGTTTCCTCTTTTCCGGGGCGGCGAATTTACATTCCGCCCATGCGGCAAGAAAGAGAGAAAAGACGAACCAGAAGCAGACGGGCATATCCATATTGGACGTTCTGGAGTAGAAAAGCGTCGGCGGAAGAAGAAGGAAGGAGAGACTCCCGAAAAAGCCGAACAAAGGGGGATGCTCCAGCAGGGAAACGGAGGCAAAATAGAGGAGGAACGCCGTGAGAAGTCCCGCAAAAGCGCTCAAAAAACGGCAGAGGAGCTTGGAATTACGCGAGTTTTCGCTTCTCTCCTTCCTGAAGATAAGGTTACAAAGGTCGAAGAGCTGCTTACGGGTTCTAATCGCGCTGTGGCCTTCGC
>JAGAEF010000024.1 GCA_017613255.1 Lentisphaeria bacterium | reverse complement strand
GCAGCGCCTCGCCTGGCATCCGGTTTGGCGTCGTGGCGCCGGGGTGGGGATATCTACCGCCCAAACGATCTGGCGTCGTGGAGCCGGGGGTGTCCAGTATTCACAGTATTCACCGTGTTCATGGTATTCCCCAGCCCCAGTTGGAAACGCCAGAAGTGTTTTTTCCGCCAGACCCCTCTTGAGACTTGGAACTTGCGTCTTGCGTCCCGGGGTCCGGGGCAGAGCCCCGGTTCTTACAGCGGCACTCCGTTTTTCTTGAGGGCGGCCTGCACCTTCTGGGGCGCAAGCGCGCGGGGAGCGCACTCTTCATCCAGAGCGACTGCCGCCGCCGTGCCCGCGGCTTCGCCCACGGCGAAACAGGTCCCGATCACACGGGAGGAGGCCATGGCGATGTGGGTGGCGGAAATACAGCGTCCGGAGATCAGGAGATTGTCGATCTTCTGCGGCACCAGCGTTCCGTAGGGAATGTCGTAGAAATCGTTTTCCGGCAGGAACGGGGTCTTGGGGAGCTGATCGAAGCACTTGGACTTCATGATGCACTGACGGTGCTGGAAGTGTTCCACCATGCAGTTGGCCGAGCAGAGGGATTCTCTCTGGCGTCCGGGATAGATGTTGCCCAGGGGGCAGTGGATGTCGATCCACCAGCAGCCTCTTGCCACGGTGTCTTCCGGGTGTTTCCGGCATTCGATCACGTCGTCGTCGCTGAGCTGATAATCTCCCACGATCTGTCTCGTTTCCCGCACGCCGACCTGGAAGGGGAAGTCGATGAGCCATGCCTTTTCGAAACCGGGGATGTACTTTTTGGCGAAGGTAAACATTTCCCAGGTGTCCTTGCGGATCTTGAATTCGGCCCGGGTCAGATGCTGCATGTTGGTCCCGTCTCCGGCGGCTCTCGTGGTGTCGGGGGTGACTTCGTCCTCCCGGACAGTGGAGCCCACTTCGTCGATCCAGTTGGAGCCGCGGCAGTGGAGTTTCCCGGAGGCGATGGCGTCCCGGATGATGGCGTTGGAGCGTTCGATCTCCTCTTCCGTGCGGGGACGGACTCCGCCGATGCGGAATCTGGTTCCCATGGACTGGACCAGCCCGTCCGCCTTGCGGCCCTTGGTGTAGGGGGCTCCGGTGAACTCGGCAAGGTCGGCGTCTCCGGTTCCGTCGATGAAGATCTTTCCGGTGACCGCCTGACGGCCCGACTTGCTTTCGATGATGACCGCCTGGATCTTACCGTTTTCCACCACCGTGCCCACGACCCAGGAGTGGAGAAGGACCTTGATTCCGGCCTCCAGCACGATCTCGTCGCAGACATATTTGAAGACTTCCGGATCGAAGCTCACCGCGGACCAGTCGATCTTGCCGTCCTGAGGCGCGCCGCCGTAGGCCTGCAGTCTGCGCACCAGTTCCATGGGGATCCCGCCCAGAAGAATGTAGTCCGCGGGATTGACGTGGTGCACTTTGCCGGGGGCGTAACGGCCTTCCACGGGAGCGTATCCGAAGAACGGGCCCATGAGACAGGTCGTGGCCAGTCCGCCGAGAACGCCGTACCGTTCGATAAGCACTGTCTTTTTTCCCGCCCGTGCCGCGGCCACCGCCGCAGGCAGACCGCCGGGGCCGCCGCCGATCACCACAACGTCCGCATCCGCGATCACATCCAGTTCCCTTGGTGCCTCATGGATCTTCATCTTTCTTCTCCTTTTTTTGCTCAGGCAGGCAGTTGTTTTGTTCGCCTGAAATTTTGTTTGTTTTTGGAAAGCGCATCGGGCCGGACACGGGCCTCTTCCCACGGCAAAAATCAGTCGTGAAAAGCGGAAAAGTCCCTTCCGGGCCGTGTCAGCTAAAACGCTTTACCAAACAAAATAGCACACATTTTGCGAATTGCAAGCGCAATGAATCAAATTTTCCGTTTTTTTTTACGGGGGAAAGGGTTTCTGCGGACAGGAATATCGGGGAAACGGTGCTCCGTTCCCGCAGGGGAGGGCGTCTTCAGTTTCCCCGGGGGGAGATCAGGAATTCCATGGCAAAGACAATCGTCTCCCCCGGCGCAAGAGCGCGCACGCCGGACTCCTGCGGCGGGAGCGGCAGATTGGGAGCGTTGCCAAGGCAGCTCATGGGCTCCAGGCAGATGAGATCCCGCTTCCTTTCTCCGTTCCAGACGGCGAAAAAGCGGAATTTGGGGTCTACGGCATAGCGGATGAGGACCTCCTTCCGCAGGATCTGGAAGCACTCTCCCCCGTTCCGGGCGGAAAACTGGGCGCCCAGATTGCAGAAGCGCGTCTCCTCTTTCCCGTCCAGCACGGCGGCAACTTCCGGAGAAAGCTTTTCCTTTGTTCCGTCCGGCAGACGTTTCGAAGGGTGCACATGCCAGAACGTTCCGTCGTTGGGCACATGAAGGAATATCTTTTCGTCCCGGGGCGCGGCAAAGGCTGTGTGGAATCCGATGCCGCAGGGCATGTCCGTTTTGCTGTGATTCGTGATGGTCGTTTCCATACGCACCGAGCCGGGACCGAAACGGTATTCCATGACAAGCTCGAACTCGTGAGGGAATCCGGCAAAGTCCGTGTCTTTTGGCGTCCAGCGCAGGACGGAACGGACAAGATCCCCCTCATGGACCATTTTTCCCGGGCGTTTGTCCAGCAGGAAGCCGTGGACGTTGTAATGGTTGACCGGATCGTTGATTTTCATGCGGTAAACGCGGTTCTGAAACCGGAAGGAACCGTTCTCCGTCCGGTTGGGCGGGAAGAGAAGCGGCACTCCGTAGTATTGGGGATGGGACAAAAGTTCCGACTCTTCATTGCACCAATGGAAAATCTCGCAGGAACAGGGCTTGAAAAAGAGCCGCACCAGATTGCCGGTGGGGCCGAAGGAGGCAAGGAAATCTTTTGTTTCAATATTCATTTTCCGGGTCCGTACAGGCAATGGAGGAAAATTCGCTTTTCCGGTAGAATTTGGCGGGGATCCGCTCGATCCGCATGGGCGAATCGGGATCGTGGATGCTTTCGGCAAGCATTTTCACGGCTCCGGCGGCCAGTTTGCGTACGTCTGTTATGGTCACGCCCAGCAAATGCGGGTCGTCCTCCAGTTCCCCGTTCCAGAAGCCGCAGACGGAAAGGATGTCGGGGTGATAACTCCCGTCGGAAGAAGCCAGTTCCCGGAGCATGTCCCTTGTGGTCAGGTGCCCGTTGATGACCAGAGCGGCCGGTTTTTCCCGCAGGATCCGCACCACGGTGGAAAGCCGGTCCTCCCGGGAGGAGGTGGGGAAGGGGGAAAGTTCCGGGACCAGCCCCGCCTTGCGGAACTCCCGCACGAATCCGGCGGCCTTGTCCCGGGCCAGATCGAATACGCCGTACACACGTTTGTGCCCTCTTGCCTTCAGCAGTTCTGCGGATTCCGCCATGGCGCTGCCGATGTCGTGCAGGATGCAGTTAAACCCTTTTTTTTCGCTGTCGATGAGCACGCAGGGTTTGGCGCCGGGAGTCCTGCGGGGCGGCGTGGAACAGCAGAGCAGGCCGTCCAGCATGTCGCCGGGAAGCGTCCCGTCATGCCCGGAGCGGTTCCGGGACTGGGTGACGATGACGTTGAAGTCGTACTGCGCGGCTTCGTCGATGACGTACCCGGCAAGATAGGAGAAATAGGAGTTGGAGATCTCCCGGACGTCGATGCCGATGAGATTGCTGTGCCCCGTGCAGAGCGCTCTTGCGAAGGAAGAGGGGCGGTAGCCCAGTTCCGCCACCACTTTGGCGATGCGCTGTTTCGTGGCTTCCGGGATCTTCCTTGCGACCGGATGGTTGTTGAGGCAGACGGACACCGTGGCGGCGGAGACCCCCGCCTTTTCCGCCACATCCTCCAACGTCACCCGCACGGATCCTTCTCCTTTTTCCCTGCCCGAACCGGCAAGTCCGGTTTTCCGTTTTCCTTCCACGGTCCCCGCGCTCTTTTTTCTATTCCTCTGCATCTATTTCTTTCGTCCTGCGCTTGTCTCTTTCATCATTCATCATTCATCTTTCGACTGATTACTGATAACTGATAACTGATAACTTGTTTCACCTTTCCCGTATGCAGAGGATCACAACATCCTTCGGCGGGAGGGAAAGGGTGATCTTTTTCACGTCTCGGAGATCCTTTTTCCCTTCGAAGATCTCCGCCGTATATTTTTCAGGCAGGGAGAGGTTTTCGACCGTTACGGATTTTTCCTTTTCCGACTCGTTGAAGAGCAGAACAAGTCTCTCTTCCCTGCCTTGGGCATTTTTGTTCACGATGACCAGCGCGTCGGGATAGGCGATTTCCTGCGACCGGAGGAGAGAATCCTTTCTTGTTCCCTTTACGAAGATCTTCTCATAAGCGGCTATCGCTCTTGTGGCCTCCCCGATGTAGTAATAGGCACCGGAGAGGTTGTCCCCCCAGACGGAAAGTCCGCCCCGGTTGACCGCCACGCACCGGATGATCTGAGTCTTGGTGGTCTCCGGCTCGAAGAATCCGCTGTAGGAGTTCATGGAGTCGCTCCGCACCTTGAAGCGCCAGTCCCAGCCGGGGTTGAAGATCTGTCCCATGAAGAAGTCATATCCGTACTCCCGCATGTATTCTCCCACGCTGTCCATGACGCGCTGGGACTTGCTGTCCGCGGGAGAGGCCCCGGGGCATCCCTGATAGGGGACGTCGATATTCCCCGCGGCGGCCTTCCAGTAATCCTTGCGCGCATAGTTGTGGTAGAGGAAATATTTCATTCCCAGAGAGTTGGCCGCCTTCTTCACCAGAGAGGCGATCTTTCCGTCCATTTTTACGCGGAACTCGTGCCACGTTTTCCAGTAACGGTCCCGGATGGCCTCATCGGTAAGGACAACGTTTGCGGGAAGATTTGCGTACTTGCGGAAGGCTTCCTTGCAGTTGTCGCAGAAGCAGTACCCCATGGCGTGGGTGGCGGGATAGCCCTCCCAGTTGTTGTAGTAAAGTTTTGCATGGGGGCACCGTTCCTTCATGAGCTTCATATCCGCCGTGACGTTACGCACATATTCCTCCTGTCCTTTGGTGGTGGCCCAGGTGGGACATACCTGCGTGGTCTCTCTTCTGTCCATGTAGCGGGGGAAGCTTGCGGGAGCTTTGCCGCCCCATTTCACCACGCCGCCGAAGAATCTGGCCTGCGCCTCCTTGTGCTCCTTCACATAGTTGAAAAAATTCTTCTTGACGGACCATCCGCTGCCCCAGATGGGGTAGCAGGTGCGGATGGCCAGCGTTATGGGTTTGTCTTTGTAGAGCTCGTAGTATTGTTCCCGCTTCTGCAGATTGATCCCCGCGGCAAGGCGGTCCTTCATGTTCAGGAGCTCGAGGTCCACCTCACTGAAATGACCGGCAGCTCTGTGCTCGCTGGGATGGGTCTCTATATAGATGTATTTCAGCAGTCTCCCGTCGATCTTCGGCAGGACTTTGCAGGGCATCTTCTGGAAGAGTTCCACCAGATTTCCGGAGGAGCGGGAATAGGTCATTTCGAATTCCGTTCCCGGTTCAAGTGTCTCGTCCGCCTGAAAGACGAGATAGCTGCCCGCGGGAGAATCGTTCCCCACGGGTTTGATCGCTCCCCTGTAGGAGTATTCATAGCGGGTGAAGCCTTCCTTGCTTCCCGGCTTTTGGGCGACCTTGACCGGCTTCAGGTGCACGGGAGTGCCCTTTTTGCTCATGTCCTGTTTGAAGATACGGAAAGCGGAAGGCAGTTCCACAAAAAGATCCATCTCCCTGAGGGCAAAGGCCGTGGGGCTGTCCAGCTGCATTTTCAGCGTGTTGAGGCATCCCGCAACGAAATTCCATTTCTTCGTCTTGGTGAAAAGTCTCCACGCCCCGTAATGAACGTTTTCCCAGACGAGGATCTGCCGGGCAAACCCCTTGGACGTGAATTCGCCCTTTTCATCGCACTCCGCCATGGCCCAGGAGGTGTCGTTGAACTCCCTGTCCCGCCAGGAAGCAGGCGCTTGGGAAGCGGTCCGCCACGCCTTCTGCGTCTCCTTGTGTCCTTCGATCATGAAGGAGACCTTTTCGCCCGGAACGGTCTCGGCGCAGAGGAAGTTGGCCCCCAGTTCCAGAGAGAGCGCAACCTTGTCGGAAACGGGCAGCTCCTTTCCATTCAGGAAGAGCTTTTTCACTTGAGAAGGACGGGCAAGAAGGAGAATTGCCTTCTTCTGCGCGGTACGCAGAAGTTCATCCATTTTCTGGAAGGAACGGACAATGCTTTCCTTTTCGGAAAAGGTTTTCGCCTTTGCGGCCTCTTTGCTGAGGGCAAGTGCCTTTTCCAGAAGGGCCTCATCCAGCCTGCCGAAGGATTCGTAGGCCTTTTTCCAGAGGGCGGGCGTGAGGTTGGAGATCTTGCGGCACTCCTCCGCAAGGAAGGCGACATACCTCCCGTTGAAGGCCTCTTCCGCCTCTCTCTTTTCTGCAGGCGTGGGGACTTTGTCCACCAGTTCCAGGATCTGGAACGCTGTTGTCTGCCCGAACTCCCGGGAAATGGAGGAGTAAGCGTTCCTGTTTCCTGCGGTGCGGTTGACCCTGCCGATGTTGAAATAATAGTCCTTTCCGAATTCCATTTTCTCCCCGTTGATGAGGAGATCGTTCAAATCGAAGGAGAACCGGATCATCCAGAAATCCTTCCCGCGGGTGCAGATGTTGGGGATCTTCTTGAAGTCGTGATGCCTTCTGCTGGCCCCTTTGCTGTTGACCCGGTTGTAACTGTGGGCAAGATTCACTCCCCGTTTGGAGGAGATGCAGAATTCCAGAACGTCGTCTCTGGCTGCCACCCCGTCCCGCCAGTCGTTTTCGTCCGCAAGCACCTGATCCATGTAAGGCTCCTCGCAGCGGACGAGCACATAGAGTTTCCCGTCCCTGTGAGCGATCTTGAAGGAGCTTTGGCGCCCGATCGTCTGGAATTTGTCCAGCTTGTTGATGAGGAATCCTTTTCCTTCCGGAATGTCTTTCCAGTTGGGCAGATCCTTTTCCACGCTGTCGGCGACTTCATGGGCGAGCTTGTAAACCGGATAATACCGGAATCCCGCCCGTTCCGCATCCTTGCCGGAAGCGCTCTTTTTGGTCACTTTCACGTTTTTGATTTTTATGGTGCTTCCGGGGAAGAATTCGAAGAAGAGCCGGTAGTAGGCCTTGCCGGAAGCATCCCCCTTGACGGTTTTGGTCTTCCAGTCGAAGGAGTATTTCCGGAAATCTTTCGTGACGCTGACGGGATTGGATACGGCGGGAACGCCGTACCCAAGGAAGCCGAACCGTACATTTCCTTCTCCCGCGATCTCTGCCGTGACGGAAAATTCGTCGCCCTTGACCGTGCGCAGGGCGTCGATGTTGGTGGTGTACATGCAGAAGTTTTTCCAGCGGCTCTTTTCCCCCTTCCTGAAATCGGGGGAGGTCGTGACCGTGAGGATGCGGACCCCGTTGCCGTCCGCTTCGGAAAGATCGAACTTGACTTTATCGAGTTCCTTTTTCAGTCTGGTGTGCTGGGAGTGCCAGAAACGGGGTACGGAATTTTTGTTCCGGGGTTCGGGCTGGAAATTCCCGTTGACGGGGATCTCCTCATCCGCAAAGAGCACGAAGGCGGAAAGGAGCAGTATCGCGGAAAGAAGGGGGTGTTTCATTTTTTCTCCTTTGTGTTTTTCCCGATGCAGGGTCGGCATTTTCGAATTCGATCATTCCTGCCGGATCCTGCCCCCTGTCGAAAGCGAAGCAATCCTCCATTTGCGTGCGGAAGATCCGGCAATGTGTTACTACTATAGCACCTCCCGGCGACTTTTCAAATTCGTTCCCCGGTT
>JAGAEF010000237.1 GCA_017613255.1 Lentisphaeria bacterium | reverse complement strand
TCCCGAAGACCCGCTGAAAATCATGACGGCTTCTCCTCTGGGCAAAGGGAATGTCTTCCGCATGAACTTCGTCACATGGTGGTGCAGCACCATTCTGCCCGCCCGGGAGATGGGCTCTCTGGAAAATCTTGATTTCCCGCTGGAGGACTATACGAAAGCCTGGCTCTCCCGCATGGCCTTTCTGGCGGCGGGGAAAGTGGACAACCCCATTGCCGATCTCAAATATGAGAACGGGAAGATCCTTGTCGCAATGGAAAAAGCCGACGGGGAAACCGATGCGGACTGGACGCTTGTTTCCGCCTCCGGCGACCGGACCGGAAGCGGCAGATTCCGGATCCGAAACGGAAAAGGGGAATTTTCCATTCCTGCGGACCAGACGTATTCCGGCTTGAATCTGGCAACGGTAAGGACGTTGGACAAGGCCGGAAAAGTGCTGGATTTCCGGATGCTGGCCTTCCGCAAGGCGGGTCCGGAACTCCGCATCACCGATCCCGCCCCCTATCATATCGGAAATGTTCCGGCGGAATTTTCCATAGCCCTTTCCGAAGTCCCTGAAAAAAGTTCGATCGTCTGGGAATTGGCGGATTTTTCCGGCCGGGTGCTGGAATCGGGCAGAAGCAAGGCGGAAAAGGAAGTGCGTCTTGCCGTACCTTTGCAGAACGCCTTCACCACCTACAATACCTTGCGTGTGATGCTGAAAAAGCAGGACCGCGTTCTCGCCAAACAGACGCTGGCGGTCATGGTCCCGGAGCGGGATGCGGACCGGATGGTGAACGGGGGCTTCACCCAGCGGCTCTGGGGCACCAGCGGCGGCAGTACGGAAGCAAGCAGCCGCATGATGTTCAGATCGATGCGGGGGATTGGAGTCAGAATGATCGTGCCCACGGGAATGGGTTTGAGCGCCCTGCAGGAAGGCGTCATCAACGGCATGAACTTCCTGGGCGGCGGAGAGATCTTCTGCATCCCCAAGCAGAAAGATCATGTCCGGGAGCGGCAGTTCAATACCGCGAAAAGCCGGGAAGAGATCCGGGAACGGGCGGAAAAGCGGGCCGAAAGTGCACGGAAATTCGGCTGGTCCTTCAACTGCGTCTGCGATGAACCCAAACTGGCCGCCGTAGGAAAGTCGGACGAGCTGGACTCCCACCCGGAAAATATCGCGGAATTCCGCAAACGCATGGAAAAGAAATATGGAAGCATTGCCGAATACAATTGCAGGATGCATTCGGACTGGAAGTCCTTCAATGAGATCCGGCCCGTGCTGATGGTCGAAGCGCGGAAAACGGGTCGCTTCGGCGAATTCATCGAATGGCGCAATTTCAACGTGGACCGCTGGTGCGAGATCATCAAACTGCTCAGCGACGCGGGGAAAAAGGTCTCTCCTCATGCGAAATTCGCTCTGACAAACTCCTTCGGGCAGGGCATCTTTTCCGGCAACGACTATGCCAAGCTCTACCGGAAGGCCGGACTGGATTTCGCCACGGAATACAGTTCCTGCATCTATCTGGGCAAGGATCCCATCCACAATTTCGACGAGTTCATGCGTTCCTTCGCTCCGGAAATGCGCTCCCCCGGTTCCGTGGGATACGCCAATTCCAATGCGGAAATGATCAGCTACTCCCCCTGGTGGTTCGCTTCCCACCGCTACGGCGGCATGGGCTGGTTCGCCATGCTGAGCAACTCCCACCAGCTCATGGACGGCGCCACGCTGGATCTCACCAAAGACGCCCTCCTGCTGGGGAAATCCCTCCGGGAGTCCAAACTCCAGCAGGGGCTGGGCAAGCTCTTTCTGGAATATCGCTGGAAAAAGCGGGACATAGCCATCTACTACTCCCAGACCAGCATGCAGACCGCCTTCCTGCTGGGCAAGGAGACCAGAAGCGAGACCATCGACGGCAAGGGACCTCTGCACGACTTCTTCTACAGCCGTCAGGGCGCCTTCTACGCGCTGGAATACCTCCTGCACCAGTACGATTTCGTCTCCTACGATCAGGTGGAAGAGGGCGTTCTCAAGAACTACAAGATCCTCATCATGCCCTCCATCATTTCCATGACGGACAAGGAGGTGGATGCCGTAAAGAAGTTCATGGCAAACGGCGGAAAAGTCCTTGCCGATTTTGCTCCGGGCGTATATGACGAACTGGGCTTCAAACGGGCCGAAGCGCCCTTGAAGGGGGTCGATCTTACGGGAAAGATCTTCGATGAAATGAACGCTTCCTGCAGGCAGGAACTTTCTGATTATCTCCGGAAAGGCGGAGTCCCCCCGCTTCTGGAAAGCGAGAACATCGTAAAGATCCCCGGAAGGGAGACCATGCACTTTACCGACGGAGTCAACCACGTCTTCCCGATCCTCCACAATGCCTCCGTTTCCAGAGACAGGGAGAAGCAGACCTTCGTCTTCCCGGTCAAGGGCCATCTCTATGACCTGCGCAAAGGGAAATATCTGGGCAAAACCGACCGCGTGACCTGTCGGATCCCCAACGCCGATGCGGTGCTCTACGGCGTCTATCCCGGCAAGATCCGGGAGCTGGATATCCGTATGCCCGCCTCCCTCAAGACGGGAAGCGATCTAAAGGCCGCGCTGGAAGCGAAAATGGAAGAGGGCGCTCCGGGCAAACGGGTCTTCTATCTGCAGATCCTCGATCCTTCCGGCAAGGCCGCCTACGGCATGGACCGCTGTCTTGTCGCAAAGGATGGCAAGGCGGACTTTTCCTTCCGGATGGCCTTCAACGATCCCGAAGGCATCTGGACGTTGAAGGCGACCGATGTGCTTACCGGACTCACGGCGGAACGCAAATTCACGCTGAAAAAGTAGGGGAGAGACGCAAGTCCCAAGCCTCAAGACATGAGAGAGGCTGGAAAAATCACGGCGGGCGGGGACCAGTCCGGGCGGTAAACAGCCGATGGCGTGCGTATTTCCAGCCGCACACTCCGTACCCATCCGTTCTCCCCAGCCCAAGCTGGCCCATCCGCCGTGTTTTTTCGCTCTGCGTTTTTCCCCCCGTCAAACTTGTGACTTTTTTCCTTTCTCCTCTTGTTTTTTCCGCAGGTTACGGGTATAATATATTCCTTAAACGAACCGAAACAAAAAAACGGAGTCAACTCATGCGGAAAAATTATACGAAAAACCGGAGAACATTCACCCTCATCGAACTCCTTGTGGTCATCGCCATCATCGCCATTCTTGCCGCAATGCTTCTTCCCGCACTCAACAAGGCCCGGCAGAAAGCCCAGAATATCGCCTGTCTCAACAACCTCAAACAAATCGGTCTGGGATTCGGGATGTATCTCACGGACAACCGGGAGTATTATCCCGCCCACTACACCTACAACTACGGGTCCTACACCTACAATCAGCTTTT
>JAGAEF010000236.1 GCA_017613255.1 Lentisphaeria bacterium | reverse complement strand
CGCCTTCGTGGAATCGCTGAACCGGAAGATGTACGGCAATATTTTCGGACCCCTCAAAGCGTAAGGAGAGTTATGATCAGAAGAGCAGACCAGCGGCGTGCGCAGATCCGCAATCAGGTTCGCGGCGGCAAGGGAGACGCACTGTTCGCCCATATCTGGGAGAGCGGAAAAGAGGAACTCAACGACAATATGCGCCTCTATGCGGTCATTACCCTCAAGAAAGGGGATTCCATCGGATACCATGTGCATGAGGGGGAGGATGAACTCTACTTCATTCTTTCCGGCAAGGCCCTCTATGACGACAACGGCGTGAAAGAATCCCTCCTTCCCGGAGACAGCACTTTGACCCGAAGCGGGGAAGGCCACGGCATCGAATCCGCCGGCCCGGAAGATCTGGTCCTTCTTGCCGTGATCGTCAGGAACAAGTAGGAAGGTTCTTCAGCTTTTCTTCCCTATCAGCGGATTTTTTTCGTATCGGCAAGCTCCTGAACGATTCTTCCGTTGCACCCTTTGGGGAGAGGCACGGAAAGACGCCTGCACAAGGTTGGCGCAAGGTCCATAAGGGTAACGGGCGTATCCAGAATCGAGTTGCCCGCTATCCCCGGCCCGGAAAGAAGTCCCAGACAGCGCATGGAGCCGTAGATATTTTTCGCCGTGGGGATCTGGTCGGCATGGACCGTTCCCGCAAAACGTCCTGCGGAAAGACCGTACACCACATCCCCGCAGCGGCTGCCTCCCAGTCCGAAAAAGCCCGCTTCCTCTCTTCTTACGGCAAAGGCCAGCGCGCTCGCCCCGTCCGGAGAGCGGTAAAACTCCTGCAAAGCGGCAATGATCCTGTTCACGGTTTTCGTGTATTCCTCCTGCGGGACGATCCCGTCAGGCTCCCTTCCGGCAAGATTCACGAAAATATTGCCGTAGCCGCAGTCTATTGCGGAAGATTTTCCGCAGTCCGCGACTCTTTTTTCCTTGTCCAGAAAGTGCAGAAGCCCCGCCTGCTCCAGAACGCTCCGGACGCCTTTGGGTTCCGGCACCCCGATGCTCCCGTGGTCGGAAAGGACCAGAATGGTGGTGTCGTCATCGGCGACCTCATCCAGAAAATATCCCAGAAGGCGGTCCGCCTCTTCGTAGATCTCCAGAAAGGCCCGTTCCACGAACTTTTTCTTTTCCCCGTCCGCCGGGACTGCGCCGCTGTACACGTTCCAGGCAAGGTGGTTCACCACGTCCACGTCCCCGAAGTAGGTGACGAGGATATCGGGGACTCTTTTCTTCAGCGCCCTGCGCAGAAGTTCGATATGCCAGGAGTTGTGCTTCCTCCAGGACTCCATGGCGATCCGATAGGTGCCTGGCGTGTTGAAAAAGATGTATTCCCGTTCCACCGGGGTGGGGGGGAGCCCCTCCAGAAGAAAAGCGAACTCTTCCGGAAAGACCCGGGAAACGATATTGCAGGAGGCGGAGGCAAAAAGAAGAAAACCTTCCGGCACGGGAAGAAGGAGGAACCGGAAAACGTGGGGGACCTTTTTCCCGTCCTTTGCCGGGAGAGTCCGCCGGATGTCTTCCGCCCATACGCCGGGGGAAAGGGGGATCTTTTTCCCTTCGCAGAAAAGAGTGAATTGTCCTTCCTCGAATTCCGCCTCCCAGAAGAAGGGGAGAAGTCCGTCCCGGTTGCAGCCCGGAAAATCCATTTTCACTTGAAGAACGATTTTTTCTTCCTTTCGTTCCGCAGGGGAGGGGGACAGCATTCTGATCTCTTTCATGGAGGAAATCGGCATCATTTCCGCATCGAAGAGCCAGATCTGCTGAGGGACGCCCTCATATTCCAGCGAACTGTCGGGCAGAAGCATTCTTCCCGGCATGCAGGAGGTGCCTTCCACCTGCCAGATCTTTCCGGAACGGTCCCGCAGGGGACCGGAAAGGGGGAGGGAATCCACCAGCGCCGTTTTGCCCGCCTTTGCGGCGCTTTCCCAGAACCGTTCTCCCAGGAGATAGTCCCCGTGATAGCCGCTTTGCGGGCGGGAAAGGGAGCAGGAAAGGTGCAGAAGATCGGAAACGATCCCGTTGAGTTCCGGAGTCGCCCCGGTGACGAAGGCGCCCCAGCAGACGGGCGTGACGGTGGGGTGGGGCGGGCGCAGATCCGTGAGGCGGCACCCTCTCTTCAGAAGTCTTGCGAAATTGGGGAGAAGCCCTTTCTCCGCCTTTTCCGCCACGTACGCATCCACGGCTCCATCCAGGCCCACTACGACAAGTTCCGGCGTTTTCATGAGATTTCTTCCTTTCCGTTCGGTTTGCCGTCTTTACAATATCGTTTTTCAGGCGTTTTTCAAGAAGAAAGAACAGTTTTTCGCGGATTAAAATTGAAAAACGGTTCTTTTGGTGGTATGTTACATTCGCGTCTTTACGAACAACACAGGAGAAACCATGAATTTTTACGGAAAAGAGCTTCACGCATACAAAGCGAACCTTCATTCCCACACCACCAATTCCGACGGCGGATATACTCCGGAGGAGCTGATCCGGATCTATGCGGAAAACTCCTACGACGTTCTGGCCTTCACCGACCACAGGAAGACCAATGCCGTCTCAACCTACGACGGAAAGGGCATGACGCTTGTTTCCGGCATCGAGCTTCACCCCGTCGGCCCCCGGAACCTCCCCTGGCACCTTCTGGCGCTGAACGTACCGGAGGATTTCCCCGGAGAGTACGAGACGGCGCAGGACGCCATTACCGCCGTGCTTCTTGCCGGGGGGATCGTTTTCTGCGCCCATCCCCACTGGTGCGGTTTTTCCTCCGTGGATGTCCTGACTCTGAACGGAATTTCCGGGATCGAGATCTACAACACCTCCTGCCGGGGGATCGGGAAGGACTACAACGACCAGTGCTGGGACGAACTCGTCAATGCGGGCTTTTTCAAGGGCGCCATCGCCGTGGACGATACCCACGGCTCCTGGCATCTTTTCGGCGGCTGGACCATGATCCTTGCGGAGGATCCCAGCGTTCCTTCCCTCATGGACGCCTTAAGCAAGGGAAATTTCTATGCCACGCAGGGGCCCGTTTTCCACCGGATCGAACTCAAGGGCCGCACCTTCGAAGCGGACTTTTCGGAGGCAACCGAAGTCATCTTGCTTGCTCCCAACAGCCGGGGCGTCTGCATCACGGCTCCCAATTTCCCCAAATACGGGGACCACAATATTCTGACGACCTTCTCCAAGGAGCTTCCGCCCAACTTCCCCGGGCCCGTCCGCTGCCGCATCCGGGACAAGGAGGGCAAGTACGCCTGGAGCAATCCGGTCTGTCTGCCCTGAGTTCCGGGGGAAAAACAAAGGCTTTCGCACCGATCCCCGCCGGTTCGCGGAATGTTACACGGAGAGGATCTCTCCCTGACTGCCCTCTTCGTCCACGAAGAGTTTCAGGAGCTGGATCCTGCGTTCGTCCGCTTTCAGGACCTCCGCGGAAACGAAGGAATTTTCGAAGTGGAAGCACTCTCCCGGATCGGGGATCCTGCCCAGTTTATTGCAGATGATCCCGCCGATGGTGTCGGCGTCTTCGCTTTCGGGCAAAGCCGAATCCATGATCTCGTTGACGCTGGCTATGGGCGTTCTTGCCTCCATGACGATGGAGCCGTCGGGCATGAGCTGGGGTTTCTGCTTCTCCTCCTTTTCGGAATCGAATTCGTCCTGCACGTCGCCGATGATCTCTTCGATGATGTCTTCGAAGGTGATGATCCCGGCGGTTCCGCCGTACTCGTCGATGACCACGGCGAAGTGGTTGTGCAGTCTCTTGAACTCCTCCAGAAGCTCCCCCACCTCCTTGGATTCGGGCACGAAAACGGGAATATGGGCAAGCTGATCCAGCGTCTTGCCGTCGAGACGCTCCTGATCGATGAAGTCCTTGGCGTAGATGATCCCCTTGATCTCGTCCACGGTTCTCCCGTAGACGGGGATGCGGCTGTGGCCGGATTCGATGAAGCACTTTTTGGCGTCTTCGATGGAGGAAGAGGCGGGAAGCGCCTTCACGTCCACCCGGGGAGTCATGATCTCCCGGACGGTCATGTCGTCCAGATCCAGCACGCCCCGGATCATCCGCTTTTCTCCCTCCTCCAGATCGTCCTCCTTGCCGCCGGAATGCTTGTCCACGAAGGAGAGGATCTCATCTTCCGCTCCCACTTTTTCCTCCTCGTCCCGCTGGTCCATGGCGTTGTCCCGGAGGATCTGCATAAGGCGCGTCATCGGACGGAACAAGGTGACGGAAAGAAAGGAGACCACCGGGACCGTGATGCGCAGAAGGAAAATATCGAACCGGAAAAGGGCCAGTCTGGAGAAGGTTTCTCCGATGGCCCAGGCAACGATGACCGCCACGGCCATGATGGTGAATCCGCTCCCCTGCACGTATTTGTCCAGAAACTCCCGGACCACCAGATAGGAAAACACGCCCATGAAGGTAATAAGCAGAAACAGAAGAAGTTTGAAGACCGCCCGTATGGGATCGCTTTTCTTCTGCCAGAGGGCGAGTTTCGCGGCGAAGGCTTCATCGGTCGCCACCAGTTTGTGGATCATTCCGCCGGAGAGGTGATCGAAGGCCTCGTAGGCGCAGAAAAAGACCAGAAAAAGGATGTAGAAAAGGATCAGAAGCTGCAGATAGACGATCATGCTTTTTCCCGTGCCTCCCTTTGGACGACGCTTCCGGGAAAGAGCTTTTCAAGATCGAAAAGTCTTTCCAGCTCGTCCATGCATTGTTTTTCCCTGCGTCTCATTTTTCTCTTCTTCTCCGGCTCCCTGTCGTCGCAGCCCGCGGTGTGGAGAAGGCCGTGCACCACGTACAGGGCCAGTTCCTTCCCGTAAGGGATATTCCGTTTTCTTCCCTGCTGATCCGCGGCGGCGGGGCAGACGATGAGATCGGCTTGCGCCACATCTTCCCCTTCCGGCAAGGAGGGCATATCCGCTTCCCGGTAGTCGAAGGAGATCACGTCGGTGAGCCCTTCATGCCCCACAAGCTCCCGGTTGGCCTTTTTCATTTCGGAAGCGGAAACGAAGGAGACGGAAAGGCAGGAGGAGATCCCGCATCGCGTGACACGGACGGCTTCTTCCGCAAATCTCCGGAACATCTTGAGGTCAGGCCTTGGGTAGATCGTTTTTTCCGGCCGCCACGAAAAGATCGTCTTCATTTTTGCCTTCTTTGTTCTCCTTGGGATATGAAATGCGGATATGACTCATGGAAATAAGCGTATTGGTGATGCTTTCCCGGATGGCTCTCAGCTCCCGCATGGAGAGGAAAGAGGCCTCCAGCTGGCCATCCTTGATCTTTCCGGCAATGATGGAACTTACCAGCTGTTCCACGGCTTCCGGGGAGGCGTCCTTGAGGCTTCTGCTTGCCGCTTCACAGCAGTCGGCAAGCATCAGGATCCCGTTCTCCCTGGATTCCGGTTTCGGCCCCGGATAACGGTAGTCGGAAGCGTCCACGCTCTGATTTTCCCTTTTCGCCTCCGCTTCCGCCAGTTTGTAGAAGTACACGATAAGCCCGTCTCCGTGGTGCTGGGCGATGGCCTCCCGGAGGGGCTTCTTGAGCTTGTGTTTCGCCGCCAGTTCCAGCCCGTATTTCACGTGATTGAGAATGATCATGGCGCTCATGGAAGGGGCCACTTCCGCGTGCATGTTGACTCCTCCGCTGTTTTCCACGAAGTAGAGGGGCTGGGCCAGTTTCCCGATGTCGTGATACAAAGCGCAGACCCTTGCCAGCACATGATCCGCCCCGATGGCCCTTGCCGCCTGTTCCGCGATGGCGGAGACCATGAGACTGTGATGATAGGTCCCCGGCGCCTCCAGCTGGAGACGGCGCATGAGGGGATAATTGAGGTCGCTGTACAGCTGCAGATACATGGGGGAGGCTATGTCGAAAAGCAGTTCCAGAAGGAAGAGGGAGACCAGGCCTGCCACCGCCGAGAAAAGCCCCGTGCCGATGGGAAGAAGGATCAGTCCGAGGAACTGGAGGATCCAGTCCTTTTTCACGGAGGCCAATCCCCTGGGCAATCCTTCCATTGCCATGGTGAGAAGATGGTTTTCATCCTTGAGGAAGTAGGCTATGGAAACGGAGAAGGCGGCAATGGTGCACCCCACGAAACTTCTGGTGAAAAATTCCCTGTAATTGGTCGCACCCCGCACGGAAAGCGCCGCCACGGAGGTGATGAAACAGCCCGCGAACATGACTTTGTACGGTTCCGGCAGGTGCATGGAGGCCACCACGGAAATGAAGAATCCGGAAAAGAGCGCCATCCTCGTGCCGAAAAAGGCGGAGACCAGGATCACCCCGAACCCGATGGGCAAAGAGAAATAGATCATGACGGGCGTAACGGCGTCGTAGGAGTCGGCAAGGGAGACGAAAACGGAGACCGCATATTTGTTCAGCAGGACGGCGGTCACTGCAAGAAGCACCAGAAGCGAAAGCGTGCCGTTGCTTTTCAGCAGCTCCTTCCTCGTGCTCCAGATGCACAGCGTGATGACGAAGAGGAGCATGATCATCTGGCACAGGTGGGAAAGCACGTTTTTCGCAAAAAGATTCTCCTTGTCCCGCGCCGCAAGATAGGCCTGATATCTTTCCGCATCGGCGGGTTGGATTTCCTCGTTTTCCCGGAAAAGGACTTCGTCCTTCCTGACCGAGACAAGGAAATCTTTCTCCTTCACGCTTTTGCGGGCGGCTTCCCGGGCAAGCTTTTCTTCACTGCCGTTCTCCCCCAGATTGCCCTCTTTCCACGCTTCCGCGAAGGCGCGTGCAAGCTTTTTCGCCAGAATCTTTCTCTGTTCCGGAGCCGTGGGCACATGGCGCAGCCCCGCAAGAAAGACCGTTTCCAGCATCTCCCGGGGCGTTTCCAGCGCCCGGGCGGGGAGGCGGTAAACTCTCCCGTTCCTGCCCGTTACGGAGGCCTCCTTGCCCCAGGGGAAGGTGTTCTTCCTTTCCAGAGAGATGATCCCCTGAGCCAGATGCTTTTCCAAAGTGTCCTGCCATGCGTGCAGTGCGCCGATTTCCACAAGTTCCCGCTCGGAAAGCGTGTCCAGGAAGGTTTCCAGAGCTTTCGGCAGTTCCTCTTCCCCGGCGGTCTCCTTCCGGAGCTCCCCTGCGGGAATGTTTTTCCTCCGGACGGCATCCATGAAATTCCGGATGGCGCCCCGCAGGACCTCGTCCTTCTTCGTATCCAGCGCGAAGTAGAGGGGGAGGGCCTTGATTTTCCGCTGAACGGCCTCCTCGTATTTCCCCTTGTCGAACCATTTGAATCCGACTTCCGCCTTCAGGGTTCTGAGCGCTTTCTTCCCCTCCTTGTAGACGTAGATGTCATTGGTTTTGAGCGTCACATAAAAGCAGGCCGCAAGAAGGATCAGAAAAAGGAGCACCCGTATGAATCTGGATTCCCGGAAAAACCTTCCGAGAGTATCCGGCAGGGATTTCGTTTTTTGCGGAGAAGCTGCTGCCTGCGGGGTCATTTTTTCCTCCGGGAATCGGGTTTGACGCTTTTTTCCTGTTCTTCGCCTTTTCCTTCCTGCGGGGGGAGGGGCTCTTCACGTCCGCTTTTTCCATATTCCTCCTCAAGCGGTCTCCTGTAGGCTTCCACGATCTTTTCCACAAGGGTGTGCCGCAGGACATCCTCCGTGGAGAAACGGCAGACGGCGATCTCCTCTATGCCGGAAAGCCTGTCCAGAGCCTCCGCAAGGCCGGAGGCGCGCTTGGAGGGGAGGTCGATCTGGGAGGGATCTCCGGCAATGACGCACTTGGACTTGAAGCCGATGCGGGTGAGAAGCATAAGCATCTGCTCCCTTGTGGCGTTCTGGGCCTCGTCCAGAACGATGAAGGAATTGGAAAGGGTCCTGCCCCGCATGAAAGCCAGCGGAGCCACTTCGATGACGCCCCGTTCCAGAAGGGTATTGGCCTCCTCGTATTCCAGCATGTCGTACAGCGCGTCGTACAGCGGACGCAGATAGGGGTCGACCTTGTTCTGCAGGTCGCCGGGCAGGAAGCCGAGGCGCTCG
>JAGAEF010000235.1 GCA_017613255.1 Lentisphaeria bacterium | reverse complement strand
TTTCTTTTTCCTTCTTTTCTGTCTCTCTTCCGGTTTTCTTTCGCCCCTTTGCGCGGAGCAGGGAAAAGCGTCTCCTTCGCTCTCTCCTTCTCCCGGAAAAGAGGGCAAAAGTGCCGTTCCTCAGCCCCCCGCTCCGCCGCCTCCCGCTTCTCCGGAAAAGAAAAGCGGGAAGGAGGAGGAAAAGAAAAGCGCGCCAAAGCCCACGGAACAGCAGAAATTTTTTGCGACGCTTTCCCTTGTCCTCGATTCTGTCCGCAGAAGCTCCCCCCGGACGGGGAAAGTTCTGGACGAAAAACTCCGGAACGATCCATTTTCCCTGATCCGGAACTTTCTGCAGGGATCAGGAACGGGGATCGTCTGCGTAACAGTCTCCCCCGGAGCGGGCAAGATTGGTGCAACGCGCAGGAAGGGCGTTTCCGGAGGAAGAAAGTTTTCTTCGGAAAATCTGTACGGCGGGAAAATTCTCTACATCTTTCTCCCGGATCTTTCCGCAAAAAGCTGTGAAAAGTGTCTGGAAGCGCTCAACGAGCTTCCCGGAACGCTTGCGGGGATCGTGCTCGATTTGAGAAAGTGCAGTTCCTACGGGACGGGCCATATTCCTCCTCTTTTGCGCAAATTCCGGGAGATCGTGGAAAGGAAGGAGGGAGGAAAAACGGGGCCATTGCGTCTTGCCGTCCTTACGGGGAACGGGACGAAGGGCGCGGGAGAGCTTCTGAGTTTCAGACTGAAAAGTTTCCCCAACGTTCTTCTGGCCGGGACACCGACCTTCGGACAGCCTTTCCTTCTGCGTCCCCTTCCGCTGACGCTCACCCATACGCCTCCCGCAAAACAGGGGGCGGTCCCCGGAGAAAAAAAGGTCATGCGCATTCTTGTTCCGGTGATCCCGGCGGGGTGGGAAAATGTTCCCCCTGCGGCGGTCCGTCCGCAGATCAAAACGAAGGATTTTCCCCTCTACGGGGAGGAGAACAATGTCTCCCCGGACAAGGATCCTTCACTTCGCATAGCTTCCGACCTTATTCTCAGCATGGAAGTGACGGGGACCCGTCTCCCCTGAAAGGAGTTTTCTTATGGCGATTTTTCCAAAAAGGGAAGGCGGAAAAAGGGTGATTCCAACCGTGTCGACCGTCCTCATTCTTTTTCTCTTCTCCTGTTCCCTTTTCGGGCAGGGCAGAAGGGTGCTCGTCGATCACAAAACGGGGAGAGGTGTAAAATACTCCTCTGAAAAGGGGGACAAGCGCATCGTGACGATCCCCCACAACTTCGTGCGGAAAAAAGGGGAGATGCGGGGCGCGTGGGTGGCAACGGCGTGGAATCAGGATTTCCCCGTTTGCCGCAGTGCCGCGGAGTTCCAGAACTCTTTCCGCAGACTTCTTGCCTCCCTCAAACGCGCCGGGATCAATACGGTCATTTTCCAGATCCGCCCCCAGTGCGACGCCTTCTACATTTCCAAAATCAATCCCTGGTCCGCCTTCCTCTCCGGAGGGGAGGGGATCGGTTTTCCCGGATTCGATCCTCTTCTTTTCATGGTGAGGGAGTCCCACCGTCAGGGCTTCCGCTTTCACGCATGGCTGAACCCCTACCGGGTGCGGGGGTATGCCCCGGAAGGCAAGGAGGCGGCATTGAAAAAACTTTCCCCCCTCTCTTTCGCCCGGCGTTTCCCCGATGCGGTCCTTGCCGTGCGCAACGGGAAACTTACCGGGCTCATGCTGGATCCGGGCCACCCCCGGACCACGGAGCACCTGCTGGAAACCGTGAGGGAGATCCTGCATAAATACGATGTGGACGCCATCCATTTCGACGACTACTTCTACCCCTACAGCGACATGAAGAATGCGGACATGCGCACCTATGAAAAGTACTGCCGCAACAGGAAGATCCCGCTGCAGACGTGGCGCAGGAACAATGTGGATTCCCTCATCTGCAGCGTGGGGACTCTTGTCCGGAAACACAACAAGCTCAACCGCAAAAGAGTGGAGTTCGGGGTAAGCCCCTTCGGGGTATGGCGGAACCGGAAGGACGATCCGGCAGGCTCTCCTACGAAAGGACTGGATTCCTACGGGATCCTTTTCGCCGACTCCCGCCGCTGGGTGAGGGAAAATTACGTCGATTACATCGCGCCCCAGATCTACTGGAGTTTTTCCGAACCCTCCGCGCCCTTTGCCTGCGTCATGGACTGGTGGGCTTCTCAGGTGAAAGGCACCCGCGTGAAGCTGTATGCGGGGCTCACCCTTCACAAGTACGGGCAGAAAAAGCCCTTCTGGGAGGCCCCCGACGAGCTGAAAAACCAGCTTCTCTATTCGGCGGCTCTGCCCCAGACGGGGGGCTTCATCCTTTTTTCCGCGGGCAGGATCCTGCACGCCTCGGAAAGTGCGCTTCTCAAGAAAAATCTCTCTTCCGCCCTGCCTCTCTGGGGCGGGACTCTTCCTTAGTTCGTTTCCGTAATGTCCTGATTCCTTGTTCGTTGCGACATTCTTCCCCTGAAAGCGGAACAAATTCCGTTCCGGTAAAAGCGCATTTTTCCCGTCTCTTTCCGGAGGGAAGCCCTCCGGCGGGAAAATTGCCTGAGCAACAGAAAGGAACGAATATGCCGGAAGAACTCACCGGGGCCACCGTGTCCTTCGGGACGGACGATCTCCGCAGCGTGATCGGGATCGTCCAGTCCGAAAAGAGCAGAACCACCGCCACCTTAGCGGAAGCGCGGGACGAAGAGGGCAAAGTCATTGCCATGAAAGCGTACAGCAAAAACTGCGAAAAGACCTTCGAGGCTCTTTTCTGTTCCGGGACGACTCCTCCGGAAGCGGGGACCGCCATCACCGTGGGCTCCTGGCAGGGCATCGTCACGGAGTCCGCTCTGGTCAAAAACAATACGGATTTTGCCAGAATCACCATTACGGCGGTGATGAAGGACAATGCCTCCGTCATCTGACCCAGTCTCTTTTTTGCGGGAAAAAGCCGAACCGCACCGGGGCGGGAAACGGTCCTTCATACGGATGTTTCCCGCCCTTTTTATTTGATGCAGGAGTATTCGAATGGAGGAAAAATCAATGACTCCGCTTACGGAAAAAGAACTTTTCGAAATCTTCCGCGCCGCACACAGGGATCTTCCGGAGGACGCGCTGGAATTTGCCCTGATCCTCTCCGGAAAATGCCGGATAGGCCATTACACCTTCCCCGCACCTTCGCTGGGGACGTTTTTGCTGTTGGAAGAGTGGAAAAGCCCTTTCGTTTCCGGCAAGGCGACCTTTTCTCCCGGAGAAGGAAGAAGAAAAATCCTTCCCGAGGAGCTTTTTTTTGCCCTTTTCCTGCTGGAAAACGGGAGAGAAGGGGCCCTGATCCTTATGGAGGAACGAACGCGGGGGTTTTCCCGGAACGGGGAGAAAAAACCGGTCCGGAAAAGGGGAGAAACGTATCGTTCCGCCGTGGAAAATGCCGCGCGCAAATACGGCAGGATGAACCGGAAACAGGCGGCAAAAGAGCTGGAAAAGATCCTTTCCCTTCACACGGCAATGGATATGCTTCCGGATGAGACCGGGGAAAAGGATCTTTTGGCGGCGGGACGGGAAGGAACGTATCTTGCCCGCATGGAAACCGTCATGGGGATCCTCTGTTTCGCCCAGGAAAAATTTCCCTCCCTCACGCCGGAAAAGATCCTCTGGGATCTCCCCTTTGCCCTTCTCGGATGGCTTTTCGTTCTGGAGGCAAGGAAAAACGGCGTGACGGGGATCGGGAGAGACGAGACAAGCAAAACGATCTGGGAACGCTTTTCCCGGCACCTTTCCGAAGAAGAAAAGCAGGGAAAAAGCGAATCGGAAAAAACAAAAGTTCCGCAGGACGCTCCTTCCGGGGGAAAGCAGCCTTCGGAAGAAGGCGTTCAGCCTTGCTCCGCCCTGCCCGGCAACGCTCCCGCAGCAAACAGCGTTCCCCCCGGCAATGCTGTTCCCCGCAGGGCCCCCGCGGCAAAGGGCGTTCACTCGAAAGTCGCCTTGCCCGACCGTCCTCCTGAAACAAAGAGCGTTCATTCCGGCACCGCTGTTCCCCGCAGGGGGCCTGTAAAAGAGGACATTCTTTCCCGGATTGCGCCCGTAAGCGGGGGGACGGCAGGGAAAAGCGTTCCGGACAGAGTCTCCCCGGAAAAGGTGCTGGGCAGATTTTCCCGTGTCCTTCAGGAGCCTGCGGGGAAAAAGGGCGGCATGCGGGAAGACGCCCTTTCCGACGGAAGGATCGTTTCGATTGTCCGGCAGTGCATGGAGGAAATCCTCCCCTCCGACAGCGTTTGAACCTTGATTTTCCGGCGAAAGGATAGTATATTGATGGACCTTGAAAAACACAAAAAGGAGAGTCGATATGCTGAAAACGGGTTTTGCGCAGGAGATCATCACTCCTCCGGCGGGCGTGGGGCTGGCCGGATACATCAACAAACGGCCCAACCGGGGCTTCTACGATGATCTGTATGTAAAAGTTCTGGCCATGGAGCTGGACGGAAAACGGTTCGGACTGGTGTGCTTCGACCTCTGCAACGTAGCTCCCCGGCTCTGGACTCTGCTGGAAAAGGGCATCACGGAAAAGATGGGCAAAGAACTCTACGAAAGCCTCATCATTTCCGCCACTCACACCCATACCGGACCGGAATTCCGGGGGGAGACCCTGAACGAAATCACCCTTTACGCCCTGAATGCCACGGCGGACGCCGCGGTCCGCGCCGTGGAAAAAGCTTTCCTCAATCTGCATGAATCCGCTTTGGAGGCGGGAAGCGTCTACAACAATCCCTTCGGATTCGTCCGCCGCTACTTCATGAAAAGCGGAGCCATCGTCACCAATCCGGGCTGGGGGAATCCGGACATCGACAAGCCGGAATCGGATTTCGACCGCACCATAAGCATTCTTGCCGTGAAGCAGGAGGGGCGGCTTGCGGGACTGGTCTGCAATATCGCCAATCACGGGGACACCGTGGGCGGGGACATCGTTTCCGCAGACTGGTTCGGATTCCTGACAAGGGAGATCCAGCACGCTTTGGGGTGCGGGCTTCCCGTCCTCATCGTGGACGACGCTTCCGGCGACATCAATCACTTCGACTTCCGCCAGAAGATCTCCCAGACCTCCCTCAAGGAGGCCGCCCGCATCGGCAAGGGGTATGCCTCCATCATTCTGGACGCCATGAAGGATCTCAAAAAAGTGGAGGCGGATTCCGTGACGATCCGCAACGGGAAAATGACTCTGCCCCATTACAGACTCTCCGAAAAGGAGATCGCGGAGGCAAAACACATTCTGGAAACCGTCCCGGACATCCCCAAAGAGGGGGATTTCGAAAGTCAGGACCTTGCCAACAAGGTCCCCGCCGCACTGAGGTTCTTTGCCAAACGGGCGCTGGACGGATACGAAAAAAGCACGCCTTCCCACGAATGCCGGCTTACTTCCATCGTCGTGGGAAAGAGTCTTGCCTTCGTCTCTCTTCCCGGAGAGCCTTTCAACGGCATAAGCCGGGCCATCCGGGAAAAATCCCCTTTCGAACACACCTTCATCATCTCTCTGGCCCAGAGCGTTTCCGGCTATGTCCCCCTGCGGGAGTGCTTCGCCCGGGGCGGTTACGAAGTCCAGCCGGGAACCAATACCGCTTCTCCCGATGCGGCGGACATCATGGCGGAAGAAGCTCTGAAGGTTCTTCTGCAGAAATAGAAAGGAACCAAAATGAAAAGTACTCTTTTGATTTGTGCGCTGCTCTCCGCTCTTACGCTTGCTGCAGCACCGGAAAAGAAGGCGGACAAGGGAACGAAAAAAGCCGAAACCGATCCGGAGGCCGTGAGCGCCGGCGGGAAGTCTGCCCGGCAGAAGCGGGATTACAGGGGCGTCTTCCCGGTGAAGACCATTGCCGTCATCACTCCCGCCTCCTATCCGGGGTCCAAAAGCAACCGCAGGGGCGTGGAACTGCTGAAGGAGGCCTCCTACAACGTAAAGGTCATGCCCCACGTTTTCCAAAAACCCTCTCCCGAAAAGGTTGCGGAAATGAAGTCTTATGCCTCCATTCCCGTGGAACTGCGTCTGGAGGATTTCTACAAGGCGTGGAACGATCCGGAAGTGGAAATGATCCTCTGCGCCCGGGGCGGGATCGGGAGCATCGATCTCATGAGCAAGGTGGACTGGTCCAGGCTGAAAAAGCGCAATGACCTTATCTTCATGGGCTACAGCGATGTGACGCTGATCCATTGCCGCCTTCTGCAGAAGGGCTACGGCCGCCCGGTCGCCGGACCTACTACCGGTTCCCTGCCCGGTCTGGATCTCAAGATGATTTCCGGCATGAAAAAGATGCTTTCCGGGGAGGAAGTGGGCCCCATCAAAGTGACTCCTCTGGTGAAGGGGGATTGTTCCGGCAAGCCTCTTGCGGGGCTGCTTTCCCGTTTCGTTCAGGCGAAAAGGGCGGACTTCCTGCCGGAAACGAAGGGGAGGGTGATCTTTATCGAGGGCGTCAAATGCACCGCGGAAGGGGTGAAGCGCGATCTCACGGAATTGAAGGAAAAGAAATTCTTCGACGGGGTTTCCGGCGTGGTCTTCTGCCAGTTCACGAGAACAAAAGAGGGCGAGGGTATCCGCAAGGCGATCGCCGAATTTGCTCCCCGGCTGGGCGGGATCCCCGTCTATGCGGGCTTTCCTTTCGGGCATGCGGCGGGGAATCACGCCATCGATCTTACGAGGGATGTGGTCATCCGGGGGGATGCCGTTTCCTTCCCCGCCGTGAAGAAGTGATACTCGTTTTTTTCGGAAGAAAACGCTTTTTCCCCGGGATTTTACGCCGAAGAGCGCGTTACGGACGGGAAAAAGCGTCCGTTCTTCTCATTTTCCCTTGAAAAGGGGAAAATGTATATTATAGTTATAGGATGAGGTTTTCATCATCAACAATACGGAGGAAAAAATGAAACTCACGACCGCCCTTTCCCTGATTGCTGGAGGAGCTGTTCTGCTTGCCCCTGCACTCCTTTCCGCCGCGGAAAAAGCTGCGGAAAAAGCCCCGCAGAAGGTCCCCGCCAAGATCATTTCCTACGCCGAAAGGGACAATGCCCTTTACAAGAAGGGGGAAACGATCCGCTTCAAGGTCTGGATGATTCAGCCGGAGTCCAAGAAATACATGGATGAGGACATTTCCAAGTCCAAGATCGTGGAAAACGTGAAGATCGACTATGTTCTGGAAGGCGACGACGGATTCCTGAAGAAGGGTTCCGTCACCTCCGGGAAGGAGCCTGCCGTCATCGAAGGAAAGCTGGACCGCCCCGGCTTCATGCTTCTCACCCTTACGGCGAAGGATACCGACGGGAAAAAGATCGCCCGCTTTGCCGGGGCAGGCGTGGATCCTCTGGAGATCGTTTCCGGAACGAAGATGCCGGAAGATTTCGAGGCCTACTGGGCCAGCGAGATCAAAAAACTGCGCGCCCGCAAGCCCAACGTCATCTGCCGGGAGGCCACCGAGTTCTATACGGACGAGAGCCGGGAACTGGTGAAGATCTATGACGTGCGCATCGAGGACGGAGAAGTGAACGCTACGGGGATCCTCACCATTCCCCTTCACTCCGCAAGAGAGAAACTGCCCGCCATGATTACCTTTGGCGGCGCAAGCTGGATCGGATCGAACCCCGCCGTCAAGGAGGCGGTCTACCGGGACGTGATGGTTTTTTCCATGAACATCCACGATACGAAAAACAAGGTCACTCCCGCGGAAAGAACTGCTTTGCGCGCCCGGGACGACATCGCCAACTATCAGTACAAAAACATTCAGGACCGGGAAAAGTATGCGCCCAGAAAGATCTTCCTGCGCATCGTGCGCTCCCTGGATTACCTCAAGAGCCGTCCGGAGTGGAACGGAAAAGACCTTATCGCCTCCGGGCCCAGTTTCGGCGGCTGCCAGACCATCGTGGCTGCGGCGCTGGATAAGGACGTGACCCTTGCCTGCCCCGGCGGAGCGGCCATGGCGGACCACATGGGGGCGGACAACAAGCAGAAGGAGGGGTGGCCCAAACTTCTCCGGAGCCGTTTCGCCAAGGAAAATCCTGCGGAAGCCAAGAAGAATTCCGCCTATTTCGATTCCGCCAACTTTGCCAGACTCATCAAGTGCCCCGCCGTGTTTTCCGTGGGGTTCATCGATACGGTCTGTGCGCCCACCTCCGTCTACGCGGCCTTCAACAACGTGCCCGGCAAGGATAAGGAGATGCTCAACTCCCCCTGCGGCGTCCACGGCGGAAGCTTCAGATTCGGGGAGGGCGGCGCCTTTGCCGCCTGCGCCAGCAGGAGACAAAGGGAACTCCTCATGGGTACGGAAATGCTTTCCAACCGGGATATGGATTATATCGTTCCCGGCACGAAGAACGCCAAGGGTGAGCGTGTCCCCTACATCTGGGAATTCCGCAAGGGCGTGGCAAAGGGCATGAAGGAAGGCGACGTCACTTTCGTCCGCCTCACCAAAGGCATGACCTTCTTCCAGAGCATTTACAATCTGCGCAAGGAAGCCTGCCCCTTCACGGTGGTTTTCACCGCACGGGGAAAAGGCGCCATCACTTTGACCGCGGCAGGCGCGGAAGTTCCCGTGGTCCGGAAGTTCGAGCTCACGGACAAGTGGCAGACCTACACGGCAAACTACAGGTTCAAAAAGGACAGCTATTCCACGAGTCTTCTGTTCACCGTGCTGGGGGACAAGGCGGATATCGACAAGGTTTCC
>JAGAEF010000234.1 GCA_017613255.1 Lentisphaeria bacterium | reverse complement strand
TGAATTTTTCCCGGCAGAAGGGGGCGATAAAATCCAGCCATTGCGTCCAGCGCTCCGGATAGATCTCGTCGAAGGAGAGGTTTTTACCCGCGAATTCCCGGACCTTCTCCCTGATCCACGGATTTTCATATGTCGGCGGATAGTGGAGATAGAATCTTCCCGAATCCTCGAATTCCCGGCTCTGGATCAGGCAGGCGTTTTCCCGAATGAAGGCATTGTCTTCTTTTGAAGCGAAAGCCGGCTGACAGCGGCTGGTCCATTTCCTGTGGTAGACTTTCAGAAGCTTGAGATACCGCCTGTCCTTGTGACAGGTGTACATATTCCCCGTGGAAGTGTAGTGGGAAACATCCCGGACCGTCTCCCCCCATGGGTGGAAGTGTTCGGAACAGTCGCTCAGAAACCCGTCCGGGAAGAAATCCGGGAGGAAGGAAAGGTGCTGGGCCGTCTCCTCCGGATCGTCGGGAATGACCTCGAAAGCGTGCCGTTTCTCCGCAAGAAAGATTTTGTTCCTGTAGAGTTTCGCCCGCAGATGATACACCCCCGGGGCTAGTTCGGGCAAAGAAAAGTATTCGTCCAAATTTCTGCGGAATTTCCGGATGGGGTCTCCAAAGGCGTCCTCCAGAGTTAGAATGGCTTTCGTTGCCGTTTCGTTGGCGCAGCGCACCCGGAAAAAGATCTTTTCGCCCTCCAGAAAGTAGTGATTGCTCTTTGCAAAGGCCAGAGCCTCCTCATAGTCGGGAATATCTTTGGGAATGAGGAGGGTAATGGCCTTTTCCGGGCAGGATTCCAGAATACATTCGCACTCTCCATCCTTATAAACCTTTTCGAAGGAGATCCTTTTTCCGGAAAGATCGCAGAGCATTTCCGAAGGTCCTCCCCCGCAGGAGGGAGCCGTTTCCGCCTGAAAATATTCGTAGCCGAAGGCAAGAAAAGCCAGATCGCGTGTTTCCACGGTAACGTTCCGGACGAGAGGGAAGGGGAATTCCGGGAAGCCGAAGGTGTTCCTGTAGACATTCCTGTTCCCGCATTTCCCGTTGGCAAGGAAGAACTTGAAAAGCTCCTTCCCGTCCTTGTCCAGTCCCCGGCAGTAGGGGAAATCCATTTGTTCCGCATTGAGGAACCGTTTGAGCATGGGATGAAGTTTTTCCACATCCCCCGGGCCGCCGTCCATAGTGACGGACCACTTTTCCAGACCGTATTTTACCGCTTTTACCCGGTCGATAAAAATGTCATACCCCAGAGGAATTCCGTTGGGGCCGTGCTTCATCTTCGCGGAAACGGAGGGGAGGGGGAGACAAGTTTCCTCCGGCACATCCAGAAACAAGGACCGGACACGGAACTCGTTCGCCCCGTATCCGTACCGGGAAACATCCAGAGCTATGCACCCTTTCCGGGGTGTGCCGGGAGCGGACAAGGTCTAGGTTTTTCCGCTGTTTTTTACGGTGATCTTTTTCCCTTCCGCAAGGATCTCCCAGTCGAAGGAGGTCATTTCCGCAAGAGGAACGCTTTCGAGTTCCATGTAACGGGTGTCATCGAGACGTCCGAAGGAGAGACGCCCCCTTGCCGCCTGCACATACAGCGCCGAAAGGGAGGAAGCATCCCCCCGGAGATAGAACAAAAAGTTCGCCGAAGCGTTCAGGTTTTTCCCCAGAACGAACCCCAGACGGAAATCGGAAAGGGGACCGGAGCGCAGGATGTGCCAGTTGCCGCTGAAGGTCACGCAGAACTCTCCGGAACGGATCACCCCCAGCTTGTCTGGGTGGGGACTCATGGCCAGCAGACGGAAACAGGAGGGATAGGAGTTTTCCCTCTCCTTGCCGAAATCGACTTCATAGAGTCTCGATGAAAACTTTTTCTCATTCTTTTTCATGGGGCCGTATCCTTTTTTGCCGTTTGATCATCCTTTCCGAGGATCTTTCCGTGGGTGGTGAATTTCCCCGCCCCGGCATGGAAAAGCAGGATCTGCCGGACCTCCTGAATGGCCAGAGGGGAACGGTGGGCGCTGTGGCCGGACTGGACAATGAGCTCGCTTGCGGCATCGTCCAGATGACTGCTCCAGTAGGGCACGACTCCGTCCGTTCCGCCCGGCGTAAAGGCTTTTTCCCGGTTGCCCATGATGCTGTGGCAGGGGATGTTTCCCGCTCTTTTCAGGCTGGAAAGGAATTTCAGCGCAGGCGCATCCGGGCGGAGATTGTCTATGCCCGTATTCCCTTCGAGCACGATCAGCTCCTTTTGTCCGCTTTTCCGCAGTAAGCTAAAAAAGTTCACGTTGAGCCGCACCAGATCCGCGGGCAGTTTCACCAGCGAAGCCCCCAGAGATCCCACCCAGCTGCGGGCGATCTCCGAGCCCCTGTGGGGGACCGCAATGAAGACCACCCGCTTGACGAAGGGCGAAGGATCGAAATTGAGGTTTCTTTTCATAAGATCCAGCGCCCCTTCGGGCAGGTTTTTCGCAAGGGCTTCCACATCCCTGATCCCCATGAAATCCGCCGCAAGACGGGCCGTGCAGGAACTCACCTGCAACCGGCAGAGCAACCCGCCCAGGGAGTGGCCCACAAGCACCATGGTGTC
>JAGAEF010000233.1 GCA_017613255.1 Lentisphaeria bacterium | reverse complement strand
TCTGCGCGAGATTGCCATCTGGATTGTGCCACTGACTCACTGTCCCACTGTGTCACTGTCCCGCTGTGTCATTTTTGCACGATTGCAATAAAAGAAGACAGAGTTTAGAATTCTTGTTACATACTTATATACAGGAGTATTCCTTCCGCTGGAAAGTGGCGCAATGAATGGGAGAGGAAACTATCCAGCCACCCGCCCCTTCTGTACCGTGGCACTACCCCGCCAGCCCAGACTTTCTGCGTGAAAAAGCGCAGGTGCCTTTGTCTCTCCCCCGAAAGTCCTGGCTGGCAGCTGTGTTTTTTCTGCCAATCCCTCTTGAGACTTGAAGCTTGAGACTTTCGCGGTGCCTTACTTCTTCTCCGGGAGTTTGGAAACCAGCATCACGTTTTTCCAGATCCCGCCGCTTCCGGATTTGTCTTCCACGCGGACGACCACCACCTGTCTGGGGGAGTTCCAGTCGATGCAGCCGGTGATCTCTATGGAGAAGGGGGATCTCCAGTCATCGGGCTTCACGAAAAGGTGTTCGCCCGCTTTTTTGCCGTTCACGTAGATCCAGCAGGATTCATCCACCGCGCCGAAATAGAGGAAGACTCTTCTTCCCTTCCAGTCCAGCGGGAAATTGTCCAGCGCCGTGCCGTACCAGGCGATCCCGTCGTAATTGGCGGTCTGTGCCCGGATCTCCGGGGAGATGACCTTATAGTGCTTGTGGGGAGTCTCCCAGAAGTTGTTGGTGGCCATAAGATTGCCCCAGTTCGCGATCTTGCGGAAGCGCTGTTTGTACCATTCCTCCTTGACGCCTGCGTCCTTGGGATCGAGTTTGAAGTACCAGAAGGAGGGGGTGCGCTTGAAGGGAGGATCGAATTCCTTGAGATCGTCCACCTTCTTGAGGCCGCACACGTCTCCCCAGTACTGTTCAGCCCAGGGGAAGAGCGCGTAATTGTGTTTCATGCGGAATTTGCGCAGCGCTATGGAGGCTTCGTCGCTCTTTTTGGTGATGGCAAGGAAGGTGAGACGATGGTGTTCGTTGTCGATGGAAAGCGCTTCGATGCGTTTTCTCACGTCCTCTGGGAGGTCCTTTCTTTCCAGCGCCTTCCTGAGAAATTCGCCCGCCTTGACAAAATCGCTCTCCTTGTAGTAGGTCTTGAGGCTGTATATGAGTCCGCGGCCGAAGTTGAAGTAGCTTCCCTCCTTCTGGAGCTTGCCCACATTTTGCGCGAGGCGCTTGTTCCAGACCTCGTTCCTCCAGTAGCCGTAGTAGGCGGAAACTTCCTCCTGCGCCGGGGCGAACGCCTGCATATAGTGTTTTTCCCACCAGGCGAAATCCTTTTCCGGCTCCTGCATGGCCTTGAGAAGGACGTAGTCGGAGAACCACTGACCGTTCTGCAGGAACGTATTGGCGCAGTCATAGTCGAACCCGGCGGCGCCCGCTTTCACCATTTTCTGCAGGATCTTGAAGAAGTGTTCCTCGTACCCGCAGGGCATGAGGGTGATGAAGTAGCCGTGACGGTTGGGCCGATGGGTGAAGAAACGCATCCCCGCCTTGTTCCAGCCGGCAAGCAGGGCATCGATCCCCTCCAGCGTGAAATCGGTGGCGCAGAGGGTGAAGCAGCAGTTGTCGGGTCCGGCGATTTTCGTTCTCACCGGGGGCTCCTGGGAGAAGTTGTAGATCTCCGACATGATCTTCACGTCGGGCCGGATCTTCACGGCTCTTTCATAGAGGCGGTTAAGCATATATACATAGCGGTCGGACAGGCGGTTGCCGTGGAATTTTTCCCCTTTCTTCACGGGGTAGCCGTCCAGAGCCTGACACTTTTCGCAGTAGCAGCACTCGTAATCCATGACGTCGGGCTGGCAGAAATTCAGCCAGACGGGCTTGCCGATCTTTTCGTACTGGGCGATCACCGCATCCAGATAGGGCTCGCTGGTGCAGCAGAAGGCCACCAGAAGGTCTTTCCCCTGATAGGCGGCGATATTTCCCGTATCCACCGCGCCCCGCACCCGGGTGGGGGCAGGTCCTCTCACGCCGTTGATGTTCATGGCGAAGTATTCGGGATGATCCTTGCCGTACTTTTTCCACCACTTGGCATAGTAGGCGTCTCCGGAACCGAACTGCCAGTCGGAGCCCCAGTAGTTGCGCAGACGGCGTTTCCATGTCAACTGTGCGGCGCGGTTTTTGCTTCCCACGCTGCTGCTGCCGCCGGTGCGCATGCTGCGCAGGGTGAATTTGGGGTACCAGTCCCCCTGCGTGACGGTGACCCGCACAGGGTTCTGCCGGGGGGCGGCTATATCCTCTCCGGAAGGCCATCTCACGTTCAGGCTGTCTTCCAGAAAATCATAGACGGCAAAAGCGGCGCCGCCGTCCTTTCCTCCATAGAAATAGGCCCCTTCCGGGGTAATGCGGTAGTGGGACTCCTGAAGAGAAAACTTGTCGGCAGAAACGCCTTCCGGGAGGAATCCTACTTTCATGAGAAAGGTCTTTCCCGCGGGAACAGCGTTTTCCTTTGCCAGAACCACCTTTTCGGAGGTGATGAGCTCCAGATGTTTCTGCAGGTCCTCGGCGGCAAGTTTGTTGGCCGCGCTTCCCTTGTAGACGATGGCGGTTTCCCCGGGCTTGATGACCACTTCCGCTCCGGAAAGCACCACTCCGGAGAACAGAAGAAGCGCGAGAAGAGAATGGAATTTCATTGTCTCTTGCCTTTCCTGTTTTCTCACTTGGGTTCCGGCATTTCGAATTCGCCCAGAACCTTGGCCGTATCCACGGCGGTGCGGGCGGGGATCCCCACGGGTTTGGGCCCTTCGTACTTGCCGTCTATGAAGATGCCCGCTTCGATGGTGAACCGGGGCTTGAACTTGAGATCCCCCAGCACCTCCTTGGAGAGGATAAAGTAGATCACGTCCCCCTTCCGCAGGAAATCCCGGTCGCCGCGCTTGACTTTGAGATTGGTGGCCTTGTTCTCGTTGTTCCAGGTCATGGGCTGGAAATTGGCGCCCTCATAGATCCTGCCGTTGATCTGCAGATCGATCCCGAGATTTTTGGGGAAGCGTCCGGTATTCAGATCGTTGTCCGCGTTGTAGTACTGGGAAAGATAGGATTTCAGCTTGATGAGTTCGGCCGCATCCTTGATCTGGAAGGCGAAGATCACGTCCTCCTTGTCCTCCAGAAAACCGAAGGCCGCGATCTGGAACTTTTTGGGTTCTTCCGTTTTGGCCTTCCAGAGAATGGGAATCTTTTTGATTTCGGCGCCGAAAAGGGAGGCGCTCAGAGCGGCAACTGCAAAAAGTGCGGCGGCAAAAAACGTTTTCTTCATCTTGTTTCCTCTTGTCTTTTATATTTCCGTTCGGTTTGAAAGTGTGTCCGCAAAAAGGACACTCTCACGTCTTTCTTCAGTCTTTCCAGAGCGCGGCCTTGCTTTTCGCCGGATCCGTCCCTTTCCAGGAGCTCACATGGCCGTCGAAGAAGGCCAGATTGCCCATCCTGTTGTGCCGCTGGCCGTAGATGTACGACCACGCGCGGGCGTTTTCGATGGCTTCCCAGACATAGTGCTCCTTGCCCGTATCCAGATAACGGGTCTCGATGAGGTAGAAGATCCGGGAGGTCTTTTTTATGTCGGTGATGCGGAAGTATTTCCCCTGATAGCCGGAGTTGTACTCCCGGTTCCAGCCGTAGCAGAGTCTGCCGAAATAGTCCTCCTTCCAGTGGGGCACGTTGGAGCCGAATCCGTTGTACTGCTGGGCGGGACACCGATAGAGGGAGGAGCGGGATTTGACATGACCGGCGGAGTAGCTCTGCCAGCCGTATCCCAGCATGTAGGGGATCCCGGAGATCTTGTTGTTCGTGACGTCGTAGGTGGCCCAGTTGTAGCTTTCCGAATTGCCCACCACGCGGGGGATGAAATCCTGAAAGTCCACGCAGTACATCTGGGTGTAGTTGGACAGCGTCTTGAGCTGATTGGTGCAGGCGATCTTTCTTGCCGTCTCCCGCGCCTGATTGAGGGTTGGCAGCAGCATCCCCGCCAGAATGGCGATGATGGCGATGACCACCAGAAGTTCGATCAAGGTGAAATTCCGTTTGTCCCGTTTCATGGGTTCCTCCTTTTTTTCTTTATGGTGTCGTGCAAACGATCATTCCGTTTCGGCCCCCGCAAACCGTGTCCGACGGTTCCGAAGACATTCCGTTATAAATTATACTTGAAAAAGCGGATTTTTGCAATATAGTATAATAACATTATTCGGACAAAAAGAAAAAGTAATCTGCCAAAAGAGCATCAGGAAAAGGAAAATGGATTCACTCATAAAGTTCCGGAAGCGGGAAACCTTCTTCAAGGGGGGGCAGGAAATTTTCTACATCTCCGGGACCAGGATGCCCTACTTGCACACCAATACCATCGCCGTTTCCGCCTACGGGGAGCTTCTGTGGGAACCGGGCACGATCCTTGCCCTCTACCACTCCTACTGGGCCTTCACCCTTGTGCTGGAAGGCGGGGGCTTTTTCCGGGAAAAGGGCAAAGCGCAGGAAAAGATCGGCCCGGGGGATGTATATATAGCCCGGCCCGGCGTGGATTATACCGTGGGCGTGCGCAAGGACTGCGTGCAGAAGCGGCGGGTCATCCTTCTCAACTGCAGTCCCCTTCTCACACTGCTGTGCAGCAACGGCGCCCTTGCGGACCGGAACGTGATCCATACGAAAGAACCGGCAAGATTTCTGCGTATTCTGGAGAACGTGCGCCATCTGGTGACCGACGGGAGCACCCATCTGCACGAGGATCTCGCTTCTCTGGGCTACGCCTTCGTCCATGAGCTTATCGTGCAGACCGCACCCGCCGGAGTGAGGGAGGGATTCGAACTTGCCGCAAGGGAACTGGAACAGAACCCGGGGCAGGAAGTTTCCCTGGAGGAGCTTGCCGAAAAATGCAATACCAGCGTGCGGACCCTCAACCGCCTTTTCCACGAGCACTTCCAGTGTTCGCCCCATGAGTTCCTCTTTCAGGCGAGGATGCGGAACGCGGCGCACCTCCTGCAGGACGATACTTTCCCGGTCAAGGGAGTCGCCGAAGCCTGCGGCTACCGGAATCTCTCCTTTTTCGCCAAATCCTTCCGGCAGTTTTACGGAGTCTCCCCCCGGGAATACCGTTCCGGCAAAGTCGTCACGGAAAAGGTGGAAAAGAAACACAAGGCGGCGGGAACCGACCTGCCGGTAAGGGAAGGAAGACCATGAAAGCATTTTTCCGGGGCGTTCTGTATGTTTTCCGGGGCGTGCGCGCCTATTACTCCGACAAAACGCTGTGGAAATACGGACTTCTCCCCTTCCTTCTGCTTTTCCTCCTTTATTTTTCCGCCTTCTTCGCCTGCTTCCATTTCCTGAACTCGTGGAAGTTCTGGATCGTTTTCCTCCTGCTTCTTTTCCTCGTTCCCCTGACGCTGAGTTTATTTTACGAAACGGCGGGAGGAGTATTTTTCGATTACCTCCTTGCGGAATATGCGAGGAAAAATCATCTCCCCGGTCCGCCGGAAGGAGGAGGAAAATTCTGGACCTTCCTGCTGGACACCGTAAAATTCAATCTGATCTCCCTTGTCCTTGCGCTTGTTCTCCTGTTCCTTCCCGTGGCAGGCCAGCTCCTTTTCCTGCTGCTCGTGGGGATCCGCAACGGGGAAACGTGGCTTCTCCCCGCCCTCTATTTTTACGGCAGGACCCATGAAGAGATGAAAAAACCTCTGCGGCAAAAATGGATGCTTACCTGCGGGTTCGGCGTGACGCTCACCCTTCTTCTTTCCATCCCCTTCGCCGGACTTTTCCTTCTCCCCTCCCTGACCATAGGCGGCCTCCTTCTCGTGGCGGAAAACTTTCTTCCCGGAAAAGAGGAATGAAAAAGCCTTCCGGGGCGGGCCGGGAATGCTGACGGGGAAAACGTGTCTCACGTTTCCAACCGGAGCGTTTTCGAGGGGGAATGGGAAAAAACACGGCAGATGTTTCCAGCCGGAGCGTTTTCGAGGGGGAATGGGAAAAAACACGGCGGATGTTTCCGACCTTGACTTGGGGGGAGAGACAAACGCGCTTGCGCTTTTTTCTCTCCCCCTGAACCCCCTCGTTTTTTCATGCAGAAAGGT
>JAGAEF010000232.1 GCA_017613255.1 Lentisphaeria bacterium | reverse complement strand
GGGAAATATGCGTGTTCCGGAGTTTTTTTGTGCCGGGAAATGCCGCGGAAGCGGCCCTGTTACGCTTCGGGAAGAGTTTTCCTGCGCAGGAATCCCTCCCGCAGGACGGCCAGCCCGCAGATGGCGGCGGTTTCCGCCCGCAGGATCCAGCAGTTCATGTGCAGGGGCCGGAAGGCGCTCTCCCGCATTTTCGATTCCTCTTCCGGAGTGAAGCCCCCCTCCGGCCCCACGAACCATCCTATGCCGGAAAAGGATTCCTCTCCGGCAAAGGGGTCTTCCTCTTCCTTCGAGACGCTTCCGTAGAAGCAGAGGAGGCGCCTGCGGCACGCTTCCTGCAGACTTTCTTCGAATTTGAGAGGAGAATGAACCTGGGGGAGATAAGGGTTGCCGGACTGCTTGCAGGCCTCGAAAAGAAGTTCGTTCCACCTTCCGTTCACCGAATCCGCGTCGGGAAGCGCCACGGAGCGTTCGCAGACGATGGGCGTGATGTCCGCCACCCCCAGTTCCGTGCACTGCTTGAGGATGAGATCCATCTTCTGCCGTCTGGGCGGCGCAAGGAAAAGGTGCATTTCCTTCCCCGGAAGGGGCGGAATCTTTTCCACTTTCCCGATGAGGAGGGTCTTTCCCTCCCCCACGGTGGCAAGCGCCGAATTGCCCTTCCCGTCCAGCAGACGGCAAACATCCCCGGGAACGGCCCGCAGGATCTTGAACAAGTGGGTGCTTTCCCCCTTTTCCAGCGTGACGGCGTCGCCCGCGGAAGCCTGCTCCAGCGCGTCGTAACGGAAAGCGTGCATGATTAATGGTCCCCTTGCCCGGAAGCCCCCTTTGCGGCGAAAAGGAGATTTTCCATCATGGCAATGATCTCTCCGGAAGCCTCCGGTTTCGCCTTGAGAAGGTTCTTTTTCCCGTTTTCCAGAAAGATTTCCGGGGAGGAAAGAAAGCTTGTCACGATCTTTCCAAGTTTTTCCGCAAGGAACTCATCGTCCCGCAGGATGGAAGCGCCTCCCCCCTGGGCAAGGTAGGAAGCATTGTCGAACTGGTGATCCTCCGCCGCGTAAGGATAGGGGACAAGAACGGTGTACTTGCCGAAGCAGGCGCTTTCCGCCACGGTGGAGCCCCCCGCCCGGCAGATGACCAGATCCGCCGCCGAATAGAGGTAAAGCATCTCGCCGGAACTTTCCAGAAGGAGTTTTTTCCCTTCGAAGGCGTCGTAGGAAGCCTTGAGCTCTTCCATCTTGCCCTTTCCCGCAAGATGGATGAACTGGAGCTTTTCCGCCCCGGGAAGGGAAAGAAGGGTCAGGACCGCCTTGTTCAAAGAGGCCGCTCCCAGGGAGCCGCCGAAGGCCAGAAGCACGGGATGGGAGGCATCGAACTGCGTCCCGTATTTTTCGTTGATCTTTGCCAGAGCTTCCGCCTTGGAACAGGTGGTATTTTTGAGCTCGCTTCTCAGCGGCATTCCGGTGAAAATGGAGGGACACAGACACTTTTCCGCATCCGGAGAGGGGAAGGAGAGGGCCAGAGCCCTCGCATACCGGGAGAGGAATTTGTTGGCCTTCCCCAGCCGGGCGTTGCCGTCGTGCAGGAAGATGGGGATATGCAGTTTTTTCGCGGCGAAGGCGGGAGGAAGGGAGGCAAAGGAACCCATGCACAGCAGGGCCTGCGTCCCCTGTTTGCGGAATCCTTCCATGGCGGCGCTTCTTCCGGCAAAAAAGTTGAAGAAGAACCGCATGGCCGACAGGGGACGCATTCCGGGAGCGGAGGCCTTCACCTGAATGTTGGGGATCTGATAGGAATCGGCGATTTTGCTCTGTTCCGGAGCGTTTTTTCCTCCGATGACGAGAAGCACGTCCCCGCCCTGTTCCTTGAATTCCCTTGCCACGGCAAGTCCGGGATAGAAGTGTCCGCCCGTGCCGCCGCAGCTGATCGCCAGATGTTCCAGTTTCATGCTTGCCTTCTTTTCCGGATAAGGAGTCATTTCTCCTCTTCCTTTGCTTTCCCCGGCCATGCGGGCAGGTGCTCCCCGACCAGCTGCCGGAATTTGTTCCAGAGACTCTTGTGATACTCCGGGTACGCCGAATCCAGAGCCACGCTGACGAGAAGTCCGGTTGCCGCAAGACAGCTCACCAGACTGCTTCCCCCGTAGCTGATGAAAGGCGCGGGCATCCCCTTGGTGGGGAACGCCGCCGAAATGACCCCGATGTTGATGGCGGACTGAATGGCGATCCAGGTGGCCACGGCAAAGGCCAGAAGCGTCCCCTGTCTGGTCCGCGCCTTCATGCTGATGCGGACGGCAAGGAAGATGTAGCCCAGATAAACGAGGATCACGCAGCACAGGGAAATGAATCCCAGCTCCTCCCCCACGATGGCGAGAATGAAGTCCGTGTGGGCTTCCGGCAGATACCGGTGCTTGAACCTGCTTTCCATGAATCCCCGTCCCGTCCAGTTGCCGGAACCCAGCGCAAGGATGGAAAGCCACAGCTGGTAGCCGGTCTTTTCCGCCACGGATTCCGGGTTGGTGAAGGAGGTGAGACGGGCCCAGCGGAAGGGACTGAAGTACTTGATGAGGAAGAACCCCGCCGGCGGCAGGACCGCCACCCAGGGGAGAATGCAGATGAGCCGGATCCCGGCGCAGTACAGAACCGCGAAAAAGATGAGACACAGCAATACGGTGGTCCCCAGATCCTTCCCCACGAAGACAAGAAGCATGATCCCGCCCGCAAACATGCCGGAAACGAGGAAAAACCTCCAGGGCGTCTTTTCCAGCATGGTGATCCTGTCGGAACAGAACTTGGCCAGGAACAGGGAGAGGACGACCTTGGCGAACTCCGAGGGCTGGATGTTGCCGATCCCCGGTACGCTGATCCACCGCCGCGCCCCTTTGATGGCGGGAAAACAGAGGGCCAGACAGAGCAGAAGCGCCACGCCCGCCATGAGAAAGGGACTCCAGGAG
>JAGAEF010000231.1 GCA_017613255.1 Lentisphaeria bacterium | reverse complement strand
CACCAATCCCTTGTCCACCTTCGGCGCCGACGTGGACAGCGCCATGTACTCCAACGTGCGGCGCATGGTCATGGAAGAACACCGTCTGCCGCCGCCGGAGGCCGTGCGGCTGGAGGAGTTCATCAACTACTTTGCCTATGACTACCCAACCCCGGAAAAGGAGGACGTCATGCGTCCCCATTTCGAACTGGGGAAGGCTCCCTGGGCTCCGGAACGCAAACTGCTTCTCATCGGCCTGCAGGCAAAAATGCCGGAAAAAGAAAAGCTGCCGCCGTCCCATTACGTTTTCCTCATCGACAATTCCGGCTCCATGGACTTTGTTTTCCCCATGGTGAAGGAGGCCATGACCGTTCTTGCCGGAGCTCTGCGGAAGGGGGATCTTGTCAGCATGGTCACCTACGGGGGCGGCGTGGAGGTCCTTCTGGAAGGGTGTTCGGAAAAGGAAACGATCTGCAAAAAGATCGCCGCACTGGAAACGGGAGGATACACCCCCGGCGGGGAGGGGATCCAGAAAGCCTATGCCCTTGCCGAAAAGCACTTCATTGCCGGAGGCAACAACCGCATCGTGCTGATCACCGACGGGGATTTCAATGTGGGCGCTTCCAGCGAAGCGGAACTCGTCGAGATGGTCAAGGCCAAACGGGATACGGGCATATACCTTACCATCGCCGGGTGCGGCATGGGCAACTACAAGGACAACAAGCTCAAGATGCTGGCCAACAAAGGGAACGGGAATGTCTTCTATCTGGATACCGTACGGGAGGCCAGACGGGTGTTCCTCCACGGCATGACCGGGAACATGTACGCCCTGGCAAGGGATGTAAAGTTCCAGATCGAGTTCAACCCGCAACAGGTCTTTGCCTACCGCCTTCTGGGATACGAACTGCGGGATATGACCGACCGGGATTTCCGGGACGACAGCAAGGAGTCCGGCACGGTGGGGCTGGGTCAGCAGATGACCGCGCTTTATGAGATCATTCCTGCGGATGCGGCGCCTTCCGTAAAGAACGCCGCCGTTCCGGAAATGCCGCCGCTAAAATACCAGTCCGCGGGGGCGAAGGCAAGCGAAGAGCTTCTCACCTTCCGGATCCGGTACTGCCCGCCTCAGGGCAGAAGGACGGCAAAGGAGGAGACTTACGCCTTGAAAACGCCGCTGGCCCCCACGGTAAACTGGGGCTGGGCGTCCGCCGTTGCGGAAGCGGGACTTGCCCTGCGGCACTCCCGATTTGCTCCGGATTGCGCTCTGGAACACGCCGCGGGCGAAGCGCAGAAGTTCCTCGGGGAAGACCGTAGCGGCGAAAGGGCGGAATTTCTGCTCCTTCTCCGCCGGGCCTCCGAACTTGCCGGAAAGGAGAAAAAGGGCAAGTAGCTCCGGAAAAAGCGTGATCCATACAGGGAGGGGAAGAAAGCCGGAAAAGAGGCTTTCTTCCCCTCTTCGCAGCTTTGCAGGACAGGGCGCGTCAGGAAAACGGCAGTTTTTCGCTCATTTTTTCATGAAGATCGAATTTTTCGCCGTCGGCGACAAAGGTCCCGTCCCCCACGGCGTGGAGGGTACGGCGTTCGGTACGGGTGGTGTTCTCCCAGGCGCGGACGCAGGAAAGAATGAGGATCCCGTGCTCTTCCACATAGTCTTCCAGCTTGCACTCCATATTGAAAAGGCACTCTCCGATGAGGGGAGAAGAGACCTCCTTTGCCTTTTTGGCGGAGAGAGTAAATTTTTTGAACTTGTCCGTATCCGTTCCGGAACACATCCCGATCCCCACGACCTTTTCCAGCAGATCCGCCCCGGGAACGGCGACCGTGCATTGGCGCGTTTTCATGAGGGTTTCGAAAGAGTGATTCCACGGACCCGTGACGATCCCGAAAACAGGGGAAAAACTCATGGCGAAGGACCAGCTTATGGTCATGATGTTCTTTTTGCGCCCGTCTGCGGTAGTCACCAGCAGGACGGGGCCGGGTTCCAGGAGGGTGAAAACTTTTTGCAGAGGATATTCTTTCAGCATTTTTTCATCCTTTCTTCGGGCGGGCAAAAGCCGGTTTTCCGTTCGAAGTTTGGAAGAGTTTGAACGTATTTTTGAAATGATCGAACTTCACACCCCGAATGGTCGTTGTCGTATCTCCGGCGTAAAGCACGGTGGGATTCGTGCAGTCTTCCGCAAATTCCAGAAATGACCGGATATCCTTGGCAAAGGAGGAATCGAATGTCATGCCCGCCTTGATTTCCACGGGAATCAGCTGACGGTTGTTGTCGATGAGAAGATCCACTTCATTGCGGCCCTGCACGCGGAAATAGTACAGGTCGGGGAGTTGTTTCCCCTGATTGTATCTGGCCTTCAGCGCTTCGGCCACGACCATGTTTTCGAACAGGCCGCCCAGCAGAGGATCGCGGGCCACCTGTGAAACGTTTTCGATCCCCAGCAGGGAGGCTGCAAGTCCCACTTCGGTAAAGTATATTTTCGGGGCCTTGGTGAGCCGTTTTCCGAAATTCCTGAAAAAGCAGGGCAGCCGGAATACGATATAGCTTGCCTCCAGCACGGACAGCCAGGCGTTCAAGGTCGTTACCGACATCCCCACGCAGCCGGAAAGATCGCTCATGTTGATCACCTGCCCCACGCGCCCCGCCAGCAGTTTGAGAAAGGTTTCGAAGGCGTGCTGGTCGGAGACGTTGATCAGCTGTCTTACATCCCGTTCCACATAGGTGGCGTAATAGGAGGGATAAAGCAACGTCGGAGGAATTTTTTCATCGTACAGACGGGGCATGAAGCCGTTGAAGATATATTCATCCCGGGAAAGGGAGATCCCCGCCTCGGAAAGTTCCTCTATGGACAGAGGAAGCAGTTTCACGATCCCTGTCCGTCCGGCGAGGGACTGGGAAATCTCCGCGTGAAGTTTCGGCTGATGCGATCCGGTCAGAATGAAACGCCCCTTCTCTTTCGAAGCATCCGCAAGCACCTGAATGGTGCTCAGAAGTTCCGGAACGCGCTGGACCTCGTCGATGATCACCGGAGGCTTGTACGATTCAAAAAAGCCGTTGGGGTCGCTTATGGCGATATCCCGGGCGGTCTTTTGTTCCAGATTCACATAGACGTGGCGGGGAAAAAGAAGTTTGGCAAGCGTGGTTTTTCCCGACTGCCGCGGGCCCAGAATGGTCACCACGGGAAAGTAGCGGCTCTTCTCCAGCAAATACGGCGTGATCTTTCTTTTTATCATGAGAGTCTCCTGTTTTCCGAACTATACCATACCACGTTTTGTGCAAATTTCAAATCCGATTTTAAATTTGCACAGAAATTCTCCCTCCCCGCAGGGACAAAGGGTTCCTTTCTTGCATTGACCGTTTTCTGTGCTATATTAGGGTGGTTCGGAATCCTCCTTCCTTTCGGGAAGGTCCTTCCGCAATGATGAAAACGAAAATATCAAGGAGCACACGATGAAATTTGCGAAAACGGTTCTTGCCGCAATGGCCGCATTGTCCCTTCCGGTCCTTTTTTCCGGATGCGTGAGCAAACAACAGGAAAGCCCCCGTTTCCACCGGGTCTTCTGCTGGGGCACGCCAGGCAATGAGGAAGTCGCCCGGAAATACGCGCAGATCGGGGTCACGGATATTCGGGTCGGCAGCAAAAAGACCTATGAACTTGCCGTCAAGTACGGCATGACGCCCTATTGCGGCGTTTTCACGCCCGCTGGTCCCTATACGCAGGTCATGACCGAAGAGGAGAAAAAATATCACGACTATATCAGCGGGCAGGATCTGCCCAAAAAACTCTCCCGGGCGGAACGAACCAGGATCACGGACAAGCGCTGTATCGAAAAGGGCTTTCTTTTTGGGGGAGAGACGGAAAAGGGCGTCATGAACGTGATGGCCCACAAAATCGCCTGCTTCAACAGCGACGAAAACTATTCCCTCTCCAAGAAGAAGTTGGACAGGATCCTGGATTCGGCGGTCCCCGGGGTCAAGGGCATCTATTTCGACGGCATAAGCTATATGAACCAGCGGGGGTGTTTCTGTGCAAAATGCCTTGCCGACTGCAAAAAATTCCTTGCGGAAAAGAAGCTCCCCGATACGCAGGAAAACCGGGATCTCTTTTACCGGGAAGCCCTTGTAAAATATTACAACGCCATGATCGACTATGTGAAAAGCAAAAGGCCGGACTTCAAGGTTATGGCCCATCTCTGGCCGGTTTTCCGTCCGGATCCTCTCTTCGGCAACCGGACGAAGACGGATTACTGCGGCCAGACCGTGGCCTGGTATTTCCCCTGGCCTCTGGACAAGGTTTCCCGTTACACGGATTTCGTGCTCAAACACGCCAAAGATCACTATGCGAATGCCGAAGGCATCCCCTTTGTGGGGCTGAATGCGGCAAAGGGGCAGGCGCTCTCCCACAAGACGCCGGAACAGCTGGAAAAGGAGCTGCAGACCGTTCTTGCCGCGGGCGGACGCACCCTGATGGTGTGCAACGGGCATGACATGATCAAGCCCGGCTATTTCGAAGTCTTCCGGAAGTACTGCACGAAAGAGAAGTAAGTAGCGAACCGCAAGTCTCAAGAAGGGAACGCAGAGCGAAAAAACACTTCTCACGCTTCCAGCCCAGGCTGGGGAATAGGCCGGATAGGCCCAATAGGCCGAATAGGCAGGGGGGCGGCGGGAAAGGCCCAAAACATCGGCTGGGGACTGCCCGGCACCACAACGT